>JAPDPR010000005.1 GCA_034506335.1 candidate division KSB1 bacterium | reverse complement strand
GCTTTTGTGGTTGGCGGAGGTGCCGGTTGGTGGCGTCCGCACCAACGAAGGCAATGTGGGGGCCTTGGTGAGTGCGGCGGTTCTGATCATGCTTGCAAGGGGGATGCAGAGGCCCGAAGTGCTACTCTGTGGCTCGCTTCTTTGGGGCTTGGGAGTGGCTTGGGCAGGCGGATGGTTGGTGCGAGGGTGCCGGCGGATCAACACCGTGCTCTTGCACCGCGCGGACGCTTTTGCAGCACGCGGAGACACGCGCGGCGTCTCATTGTGCCACGCGCAGGCCATTGTCCTTTCCTTTGTGGCCGGTGTAGTCCTCACGGGCTTCGGCGTGCTGGCGGGTACGAGGGTGCTCGCTCACGTGGTTAGCATGGTGCCGCCCTCAGCCGATAGGGCCTTTGCGTTGACACCGGCGGTGGTGTTGGGAGCAGGCTTCGGTGCGGTCTGTGCGCTCCTGCTCAGGCGGAAAAACCTATGGGCGCTGGCGGTGGGCCTTTTTGCCGGGCTGCTCCTGCTGCGATGAGGGTTGCCGACCCTATGCGCGAGCTGGTACGTGCGGTCGACCTGTGGCGCGTTTGGTGGCGTTCTTTCTTCATCCAAGGCTCATGGAATTTCGAGCGCATGCTCGCTCTTGGTTTCTGCTCTGCCTTGATCCCCATTGCCAGGAGGGTCGCCGGTACACAAAGCCAGCGGGCGGCCTTTTTGCAGCGCCACCTGCAGTTCTTCAACACTCACCCTTACACCGCATCGTGGGTGTTGGGTGCAGTGGCCAAGTTAGAGCAGCAGGCCACAACGCAGAAATGGCCGGATGACCGCCCCATCAGGTTGTTCAAGGACCGGCTGTGTGGGCCGCTGGGCGCCATCGGCGACACGCTGTTCTGGTCGAGGGTCAAACCTTTGGCGGCGCTCATCGGCGTGGCGGTGGGGATGCATTTCGGCTGGTGGGGACTCGTCGCTTTCGTGGTGGTCTACAATGTTCCTCATTTGTGGTTCCGCCACCATGCGCTATGGCAGGGATTTCGCGAAGGGTTTGACGTGGTGAGGCGTATTTCCGTGCGCCGGTTTCAGCCCTACGCGGATCGACTGGCAGCGCTAGGAGCCTTTGCTTTGGGCGTGGCGTTCGTCTGCAGTACGCGCTGGCTTGGTCCTCATAGCTTGGCCGTGGCGGGAGCCTGTGGCGGCTCCGCGGTCGTTTCCTGTCTGGCGCTGCGGAGCGGGAAGGTCTCGGTGCCCGTGCTGGTAGTGGTGCTGGTAGCGGTGGCGGCAGTTGGCCAGGCCCTCTTGTGAGCGCTGCCAGAGGTGGTGCACGACACAGTTGGCTTCGGGGAGCATGATCGTCAAGCGCTTCACAATCAAGAATCAGTTGGGCCTGCACGCCCGGCCGGCTGCTCTTTTCGTCAAAACAGCGGGCAAGTTCAAGTCCCAGGTCTATGTGTCGAAGAACGAAGATGGCCGCGAGGTGAACGGCAAGAGCATCATGGGTGTGATGATGCTGGCGGCCGGGATGGGGAGTACCATCACCGTGCGCGTCGACGGGGTTGACGAACAGGAGGCCATGGCGGCGTTGGAGGAACTCATCACAGTGCGCACGTTTGATGAACAATAAGCGGGGTGTGAGGTGGAAGTGGAGAAGCGCGAAGAACAGATTCTCCAAGGCATTGCCGCCTCGCCGGGCATTGCCATCGGGCCGGCCTTTGTCCTTGGGGGAGATGTGGTGCACATTTACCCACGGGAGCTGGCCGAGGAAGAGGTGGCTGCCGAAGTGGAGCGGTTCAAGACGGCGTTGGAACAGGCACGCCAAGAACTGGGCCGGCTACGCGAGGAGGTGGCCAGGGATCTGGGTGAGGAGAGCGCACGCGTATTCGAAGTCCATCAAATGATGCTCGAAGACCACACGGTCATCGAGGAGACCATCCGTCGCATTACTGCCGAGCGTAAGAATGCGGACCTTGCATTCTACGAGGTGATGCGGGGTGTGCAGAGCTCATTATCCGCAGGCAGCGATGAATACCTGGGCGCACGCGCTGCGGATGTGCGCGACGTGAAGCGGCGCGTGATACGGCACATTCAGGGGCAACGGCATGACCATTTGGCCCCTCTTGTCGAACCGGCGGTGATAGTGGCCAGCGATCTTTCGCCCTCCGACACCGTGTCGTTAGACAGGAGCAAGGTCCTGGGCTTTGCCACCGACCTGGGCGGACGCACCTCCCATGCCGCGATCCTTGCTCGTTCGCTGGAGCTTCCGTCGGTGGTGGGTCTGCGCAGGGTATCCGCCGTAGTGCACACCGGCGACATGGTCATCCTGGACGGGCTTCGCGGCACGCTCATCGTCAATCCGGGGCCGCAAACCGTCGAGCAGTACCGGCGCCGGCAGGAGGAGTTCACCCTCCTCCAGAAACGGTTGGAGCTCTTGCGCGAGCTGCCGGCTCGCACGTTGGACGGCAAGGACATCGAGCTGTCGGCGAATATTGAGTTTCCCGAAGAGATTGACTCCGTGGTAGCGCATGGTGCCCAAGGGGTGGGGCTTTTCCGCACCGAGTACCTATACCTGTCCGGCAGTGGTCTCCCCACCGAGGAGGAGCAGTACAAAGCCTATCGCATGGTGGTGGAGGGGGTAGCCCCACATCCGGTGATCATCCGCACCTTCGACCTGGGCGGGGACAAGGTGCCGCAGGAGGAGGGGCCACCCGAAGCAAACCCTTTCCTGGGCAGACGGGCCATCCGGATCTGTCTTGAGTACCACGAGCTGTTCAAGACCCAGTTGCGCGCCATCTTGCGGGCCAGTGCGCACGGGGAGGCGCGCCTGCTGCTGCCGATGATCTCCTCCTTGGAAGAGCTGCTCCAGGCGAAACAGATTATCGCCGAGGCCAAGAAGGAGCTGGACGAACGGGGCCAGGACTATAACCGGGACATCGAGCTGGGAATCATGATTGAAGTTCCATCGGCGGCGGTGACTGCGGACCTGCTCGCTGCGGAGGTGGACTTTTTGAGCATCGGCACCAATGACCTGATCCAATATGCCTTGGCGGTCGACCGCGGCAACCAGCGCGTGGCCCATCTTTTCGATGCCTACCACCCTGCGGTGCTGCGCCTGATCAAGCAGGTGGTGGAGGCTGGTCACCATCGAGGGATCTGGGTGGGCATGTGTGGTGAAATGGCCTCCGACCCATTGGCCACCATGCTCCTGGTGGGTTTGGACCTTGACGAGTTGAGCGTCAGCCCGGTTGACCTGCCGCGCGTCAAGGAGATAGTGCGTGCCATACACTACGAGGACGCACGTGCCGTGGCCGAGGCGGCTCTCCGAATGCGTTCGGCGGCAGAGATCAGGGCCTATTTGGCGAAGATGTTGCGCGAGAGGCTTCCTGACTTGATGGAGGGCGCGTGAGGCGCGAAATGGCATCCCAGGAGGTGAAGACGCCACGGTACGAGCTGGACCGTGCGAATATGCGCGGCCGCATCTGCGGTTTTGCAGAGCAACTGACCCATGCAGTGGAATTGGGTCGGCGCACGACCTTGCCGCGTGAGTACGCGCGTGTCGAGGCGGTAGTCTGTTTGGGCATGGGTGGGTCAGCGATCGGAGGTGACCTGCTGCGTTGTTACCTCGCCGACACGCTCAAGGTGCCCCTTGTGGTCAATCGGGATTACCTGAATCCCGCCTTTGTCGGCAGTAAGACACTGGTCATCGCCTCTAGCTACTCTGGCAACACCGAGGAGACGCTCTCCGCCTATGTGCAGGCCAAGGAGCGGGGGGCAAAGGTGTTGTGTATCACCTCCGGAGGGGAGCTGGCGCGTCGCGCACAGGTCGACGGGGTGCCCGTTGTCCTCATCCCAGGGGGTTACCCGCCACGCACCGCACTGGCCTACCTTGCTGTGCCGGCGCTCCTTGCTTTCGAGAAGTTGGGGTTCGTCCCGCCCCAGGAAGAACCCTTGAAGGAATCGGCAGCGCTGCTAAGTAAGCTGGCCCAGGACTACGACCGACCTGAGGCGGGCAATCAGGCACTGGCGGCAGCGGAGCGCTTGGTGGGCAAGCTGCCGGTGATCTATACCACGAGCAGTTGGGAAGTGGTGGGCATGCGCTGGCGCGGGCAACTGTCAGAAAACAGCAAAGTGCTTGCTTACAGCAGCACCCTGCCTGAGATGAACCACAACGAGATTGTGGGCTGGGGCCTGTTGGAGCCAGTGCAGCGGATGGTACAAGTGGTCCTGCTTCGGGACCGGGGCGACCACCCCCGTGTGCAGATGCGCATGGAGTTTCTCAAAGAGCTTGTAGCGCGCCACAGCCACCCTGCCATCGAGCTCTTCGCCCAGGGCCAGTCGCGCCTGGCACGCATCCTGTCGCTGATTCATCTGGGCGATTGGGTAAGCTACTACTTGGCGCTGTATTACGAGGTGGACCCTACGCCGGTCAAGAATATCGAGATGCTCAAGGAGAGATTGAGCAAGTTGTAGCATCGCCGTCTGCATTTGCGGGCGATGGCGGTAATAGAGGCGGTGTGTTTAGGGCACCGCGCAACACATTTCACTTCACCAGGAGAAAAACCACCATGGTAGATGGACTCTTTACCTCGGAGTCGGTGACCGAGGGTCATCCAGACAAGATCGCCGATCAGATCTCCGACGCGGTACTGGACGCGGTATTTGAGCAGGATCCGGTGGGGCGGGTGGCCTGCGAGACATATGTCACCACTGGCCTTGCCCTGGTAGGGGGCGAGATCACCACCGATTGTTACGTGGACATCCCCACTCTGGTGCGGGAAACCATTCGCAAGATCGGTTATACCGACGCGCGTTATGGGTTCGATCATGCGACGTGCGCGGTGATCACCACCATTGACCAGCAGTCGCCGGACATTGCGCTTGGTGTGGACCGCGCCGGGGCCGGCGACCAAGGGATGATGTTCGGTTTTGCCATCAACGAGACCCCGGAGCTCATGCCCCTGCCCATCATGCTGGCGCACAAGCTCACCCGCCGGCTGGCAGAGGTGCGTAAGACAGGCAAGCTGCCCTACCTGCGCCCAGACGGCAAGTCGCAGGTGACCGTGCGCTATGCCGACGGCAAACCCCTGCGCGTGGAAGCGGTGGTGGTCTCGGCACAACATGAACCCGATGTGTCTCAAGAGCAGATCCGCGAGGACATCATTCAGCATGTGATCCTGGCCAGCATCCCGCCTTCGCTCATCCAGCCAGATGTCATCAGGTACTACGTGAACCCAACTGGGCGGTTTGTAATCGGCGGGCCACAAGGCGACACCGGTTTGACCGGCAGAAAAATCATCGTCGACACCTACGGCGGCTATGCCCGGCATGGCGGAGGCTGCTTCTCCGGAAAAGACCCCACCAAAGTGGACCGCTCCGCCTCTTATGCCGCCCGTTACGTAGCCAAGAACATCGTGGCCGCAGGGCTGGCTGATAAGTGTGAGCTGCAGGTAGCTTATGCCATCGGCGTGGCCGAACCTGTTTCCATTAGCGTGGACACCTTTGGCACGGGCAAAATCCCTGAGGCACGCATTGTGGAGCTGGTGCGCAAGCACTTTGACCTCACACCTGGCGGGATGATCGAGATGCTGGACCTGCGCCGGCCCATCTACAAGGCCACCGCGGTTTATGGGCACTTCGGCCGCACGGAGAAGGAGTTCACCTGGGAGCGCACGGACAAGGCCAAAGACCTGGCTAAGGACGCCTAAGGCAGCAAGGGAGGAAACGAGTGGAATACGACATCAAGGATATCGGCCTGGCAGAAGAAGGGGTGCGGCGTATTGCCTGGGCCGATCACGATATGCCGGTATTGCGCCTGATTCGCGAGCGCTTCGAAAAGGAGAAGCCTCTGCAAGGTAAGCGGCTGTCCGCCTGCCTGCATGTGACTGCCGAGACCGCCAATCTGATGCGCACCCTGAAAGCAGGGGGAGCAGAGGTGGTGCTCTGTGCCTCCAATCCGCTCTCGACGCAGGACGACGTAGCCGCAGCCCTGGTGAGCACCTACGGCATTCCCACCTTCGCCATCAAGGGTGAGGACAACGACACTTATTACCGGCACATTCGCGCGGCTATTGCCCACAAACCGGTCATCACCATGGATGATGGCGCCGATTTGGTCTCCACCATCCACTTCGACTACCCGGACCTCTGGCCGCAGGTGCTGGGAAGCATGGAGGAGACCACCACCGGGGTGATCCGCCTGCGGGCCATGGAGCGCGATGGTGCCCTCAAGTTCCCCGTGATCGCCGTGAACGATGCCTTGACAAAGAACCTCTTTGACAATCGGTACGGCACTGGTCAGTCCACCGTAGACGGGCTCATTCGGGCAACGGACATTCTCCTGGCAGGCAAAACGGTTGTCGTGGCCGGCTACGGATGGTGCGGCAAAGGGTTCTCCGCCCGGTGCAAAGGAATGGGTGCCAACGTGGTGGTCACCGAAGTTGACCCCATCCGCGCGTTGGAGGCGGCGATGGACGGCTTCCGCGTCATGCCCATGGCCGAGGCGGCTAAGATCGGCGACCTTTTCTGCACCGTCACGGGGGATATCAATGTCATCCGGCCCGAGCACTTTGCGGTCATGAAAGACGGCGCCATTGTCGCCAACTCCGGCCACTTTAACGTGGAGATCGACATCCCCGGACTGCAGGCTATGGCGGTGGAGTGCCGCAAAGGGGTTCGTCGCTTTGTGGACCAGTACGTGCTCAAGGACGGACGGCGCATCAACTTGGTCGCGGAGGGGCGATTGGTGAACTTGGCCGCAGCCGAGGGGCACCCGGCTTCGGTGATGGATATGAGCTTCGCCACTCAGGCTCTGGCCGCCGAATGGGTGGTGAAGAAGGCAGGGACGCTTGAGGTAAAGGTGCACCGCGTTCCTCCCGAGATCGAAGACTGGATTGCCCGGCTCAAACTCGAGACGATGGGCATCCAGATCGATGAACTCACCGAGGAGCAGCGAGAATACCTTGCTTCCTGGGAGATGGGCACATGAGTATTGCGCACGAGTTGCGCAAAGGCTGGGCATGGGCAGTGTCTCTTGCTGTGCTTTTGTCCTGTGCAATGATTGTCGGATGCGGGCGGAAGAGTGAGCAGGGCGAGGCAATTACCGCTCGGGAGGGGGGAACCATCGGCACCGACTACCAGGCTTTGTGGCAGAAGATAGACCGCCTGCAAGAGCAGATCCGCACTGAGCCCAGCAATGTAGAGCTGCGACGTGGTTTGGTCGAGACTGCAGTGGATTCGGCAGCGCGAGTGGTGTGGGCAGCCGGGCGTGGCCTTGTGCCCCCCGATGCGCGGAGTCGAGCGATAGGCCTCCAGGCAGCCCAGCGCGCCGCTACGGTTGATGCCTACCGCTGGTTGGCATTCCTTCTGAGGTGGAGACAGGACTATCACGCACCAGATTTCGGCTCGCTGGAGGGCACGGTCCCGGGAGCAGTGACAGTGCACTGCGACACCTCCGGCAACGAGGTGCGCGTTCTTGTGCAAGCCCCTCTACCCTGAGCAAGGAGGCGGCAGTTTTCCCTTGCGCGTGGGCTGCGATTTTGATACATTAGGACTCCGCAGCTAATAGGCGATCGTGAGCATTCCCCTTCTACATGATGCGGACGGCCAGCGGTGAGATCCGTGGCGAGGCAACATGGAGCAGTTGGATAAGACGAGGCATACAGGCTGATGATGCAGAGCAAACCACGCACCCTTGCCGCTCTGGTGGGCAACATCTTTGTCAGGACGCGGGGAAAGCAGTATGGCCCCTTCAGCAAGCACGAGCTACGAGACCTGGTCAAGAAGGGGCAGTTTACGGCTGCTGACTTGGTGTGGCATCCGGACCTGGAGGAGTGGATTGAGGCGGCCAAGATAGAAGAGCTGCGCGAGATCTTCCCACAGGTGGAAGCGGTGCCTAAGCAGCGGCGCGTGATCGCCATCGGCGGGGGCAAAGGTGGCGTGGGGAAGACCGTAGTCACCGCCTCCCTCGGTGTGGGGCTTGCCGCCCTGGGTTATCGCGTGGTGATGGTGGACGCAGACCTGGCAGGCGCCAACCTGCACACATGTATGGGCATCCTGGAGCCGGAGTATACCTTCTACGATTTCTACACGTTGCGCCGAGAACGGTTGGAAGACATTATTTTGGACACACCCGTCGCCAACCTGCAGATGATTAGCGGCGCCTGCGGTACCCTTGGCCTAGCTAACCCGCGCTATTGGCAAAAGGTCAAGCTCATCAACCAGCTGCGCGATATCAATGCGGACTTTATTCTATTGGACCTAGGCGCCGGCGCAAGCTACAACGTCATCGACTTTTTCCTCGCCAGCGACGAAGGGATTGCCGTCACGGTACCAGACCCTATGGCGGTGCAGGAGTGCTTCAACTTTTTGAAAATATGCCTCCTGCGCAAGCTGCGGCTCACGTTCCGCAACGAGCCGCAGGTGCTCAAGCTTCTGGAGCAAGACGAACTCTCTCATCCCGGCCTCATCCGATCCACCATGGCGGAGTTGCTCAAGGAGATGCAGGAGGTTGATGCCCACGCGGCGGAAGTGTGCGAGTCGGTATTACAGAGCTTCCGCCCACGCCTCCTCATGAACATGGTCTATGAGCAAGAGGAAGTCCGCGACGGGATGGCAATCAAAGCTGCGGCCGCAGAACTGCTCTCTTTGGACGTTGACTTCTTGGGTTACATCGAATACGACGATAGTGTGCGGGAGTCAGCAAAGCGGTTGCGCCCGTTCATTCTAAATGACCCGCGTTCCAAGGCCTCGCGCAGTCTGGCCAAAATCATCGCCGTCAAGATTCTGGGCAAGGAGGGGTGGGAAGGTCGTCGCTTGGGGCGGCGTCTTCGCAAGGAGGCCAAAGAGAGCGCCCAGGAGTACCCGGAGCCCACATTGGGTGGCAGCGAGACTATCTGCTCGGTGCGCTGCTTCTACTGGGGCGACTGCGAGTATCAGAACGGGGGTCACCCTTGCAGCGTGCGAAGCCTGGAGCCCATGTTTCGGCACCGCTGATTGGGCCTGCGTTTGACGGTCACACGGAGAAATGGAGGGTACACGATGAAGATCCGACCCTTAGGGGATAAGGTGCTGGTGCAACGATTGGAAGAGCCTGCGCAACGTGGTCCCATTGTGGTGCCGGAGACCGCCAAGGAGCGGCCGCAGCGCGGCAAGGTCATCGAAGTGGGCCCAGGCCGTGTCGACAAGAACGGCACGCGCATCCCACCGGCGGTGAAGGTGGGTGACACGGTCCTGTTTGCCAAGTGGGCCGGCAATGAGTGGACCATCGAGGGCAAAGAGTATCTTTTCTTGAGCGAAGATGAGATTTTAGCTGTGCTGTAGTTCAGATCGTGGCGCCAAGCCAGAGCTCGAAACCAGAAAGCACCCGCACTCCGCACATCCTCGCCAAAGGGCCTCGCTGGGAATGGGGGGTGATCGATCTTGAGGCAGGAGGGGTTATGCCCTCCGCTTTGGCCAGGAGGCCCGGCGTTGATAACGCCCCCCTTCGCACACCGTGTGGGCAGAGCGAAACCGTGTGCGTTCCCCACCTCAATCGGCTATGTCTCCATCGAGGCCTCGCGTGGTAGGCCTTGCTCATTTTTGTCTTGATTCTGTCCAGAGCTCCCATAACTGGCCGAAGACCTGCTCCAGCGTCGGTGCCAAGAGCTCGGTGTGGGTACTGGTCAGGTCGGCCTCATTGTCGAACACCACGTACGGCACTCGATGGCCCCTAATAGCAATGAAATGGGGGTCAGCAGCGGTTAGTTCTTCCCAGTCGTTGGTCTTGTAGTAGTATTCCATCTTCTCGTCCGGCAGCGAATGGTAGAGGATCGAATCTTCCATGCCGGGACGGGCCCTCAGGCGATTCTTCCGCAGCGACTCCTCGTAGGAGACTTTGATGTAGACGATGCCCGCCCTCTTCAGGATGTCGTCGCTCAGATAAGAAAATGCCTCGCGAAAACCGTTCTTGCCGCCCCGCGCAAATTCCACAATAGCCGTAGTGTGGTCATGGTAGGCGGGGTCGCGCGCTATTTTTTTCGCGTAGGCCAGGTTGATGCGCTCGATAAACAGGTTCCACACCCACTCGTCGGTGAAGTAATAGCGCTCATCGGTCCACAGGCGTTTGCGGCCGTGTCTGCTCAGGATGTCATCGATTTCAAAAGTTTCCCAGACGTAGGGAAAGTCGTCGAACTCCTCGAATTGCCCGATGTGAAAGCGGCGAATGCGCTGCTCCGGCTCTACCTTCTTCAAGAAATCGATGACCTCCGACTTGCCCGCTGCGGGCCTGGCCACCAAGATGACGACGTCGAACGTTGACTTTTGCGGGAGTGTCATAGCCTGTTTCCTCCTTGTTCTGTCACCCTTTGATGGCCGATGACGGGACGGCGCGCCATAAACGGGTCATCAGAAAGGCACCAATGACAGCAAAGCCCATGATGCTGTAGGCCCAGGCGCCCCAGCCCAGGGCATCCAACATGCGCCCCATGGCAAAGCCGACGAACCCGGCTGCCAAATATTGGCACCCGTCCAACATCCCGGTGGCACTGGCTGCTCCTTTGCGCCCACCAAAGTCCATCGACGAGGTGCCGGACAGGATACCGTGGACGCCATTGATGAAAAAGTTGACCACTACGATGAGTGCTGCTGCTGCCCACGCACTTCCTGCCTGAGCCAACACGAAAAGGAACAGTACCTGGCCGCAGTAGAAGAGGAAGGCCACGGGCGGTCGGCGGGAGCCAAAGACTTTGTCCGAGAGAAAGCCGCTGGCGAACCCCCCTGCAATCCCCGCCAACGGAATGCCGGTTGCCACAAACCTGAAAATGGCGGTGTCCTTGCCCACTTGAAACACGTTGTCCAGGTACTTGGTCCACCACGCCAGCACGCCCGAGCGAACAAAACCCGTGCAAAACTCGGCCATGGCAATGGTGATGAGAATGGGGTTGGTGAAGATTTTCTTGACGATAAATCCCCAGTCCACCGGTGCGTCATCGCCATAGGAGGCATCGTGCGTCTCCAATTCCGGGAAGCCGGCCTCCTGTGGTGTGTCTTTTAGGGCAAAGATGTCGATCAGTGCCATGAAGGCGATCGCGGCTGAGGGGATGAGAAAGACGTACTGCAAAGGGAGGTGGACCAGGATAAAGCCACCAACGCCGTAGGCGAGGTAGTAGCCACCCTGGATCATTGCGCCGAAGATGGCGCCGAACACGCCCCGCTCGCGCACGTGGAACCAGTGCGCATTGACCTTGACGATGGAGATGGCGCCAAAGCTCTGAAAGTAGCTGTTCACCGCGAAGAGCATGGCCATCGTGACTAGGACCTTGAACGGCCAGCCGGACAGCCCCAACATCACTCCTATGGCCAAATTCATGGCTACCGTGCCCGCGGCGCCAATGAGCATTGCTCGCTTGCCACCGATCTTGTCCGTAAGAGGCCCATTGAAGATCAAGCTCAAGGCGTAGGTCCAGAAGCCGGCAGTGATGATCCACCCGATCTGTTCGTTGCTCCAGTTGAACTGCTTACACAGCTCCGGATTGGCGTTGTATAGGTTGTAGCGCCCCATGTAAAAGGTGGCGTAAGTCAACCCTAAGGGGAACCAATTGGCAAACCGCCGCAAGCGGAATGCCCTCGAATGACGTGGGGGACCCTGACGTACCTTGGCCTCACTCATCTGCTCATCCCTTTCCGCTGCTGGTGTACGCTGCAAGTCATCGTCCCAACCTGACTCTCATCCCCAAATCCTGCAAACATCAGTCGATCCCTGAGCCACCGCGGGTGGAAGTAGTAGGGACTCAAGCGCATGTTGATGGCGTGCTCTCATGCCAGCTTCCGTACCTACGACTTCTTCCCCTCGTGGATATCCTTCATCTCCTCCTCGGAGGAGGGGACAGTCGCGAAGGGGTTGATGGTGTTGAGCGCTCCCTGCTGTTTCTCCTCGTGAGTACTGTACTCTTCCACAATAGTGTCCCCCGCGAACACAACCTGTTTGAAAAACAACGGTTGGGGCCCACTCACGCTCACTGGTGGCCACCGAGCGCATAGGAGGGACAATTCCACGACACCCAATCATGGACGCAAAGGCGGAACCATTCTCGTGCGGCTCGGGGGACTGCCAATTGGACTGAGAGCATGCGACGCTGTTAAGGCAGAGCAGCAATTCTTGCGCCGCTCGGTGAGTTGGACCACACCAGAGCCTAAACCGAGAATCTCCCAAGAGACGAAGACGGGATCGGAAGACCACGCACTATCCCACTCTCCTAAACCTGCCCTCCACCTTGGAGGAGACCCGGCGGTGCTTACTGATATAGTCGATGACCACATCGGAAAGCAGCAAGCCGGTGTTTTCCACATGCCTCGGCTCGAATCCGAGGTATCGCTGGGCCTGGCCGTAAATGACAAAGTCTACGGTTACCCCGCGGTAAGTGGCGCTGGGGCTGATGGGCTTTCCGCGCACAGAGGCAGCGACCACTTGCGCTTTCCCATTCACCGCTCGGTAGGCACACGTGATCCCTGACACCTGCATGAGCCCCCCCTGTTGCGACGCTACGTTGGTTGCGTTGAGCTCCAAAAAAGTGAGAAGCTCTTTTCCGCTACACTCAAAGACCACGAGGGTGTTGGCGAAGGGGAGGAGTTCCACGATATCCAGCTTGCGCAAACGTCCGGCTTTAATGCTCTTGCGGATTCCGCCGCTGTTAATGGTCGCAAAATCGGCCCCCACTGCTTTGCGCATAACGTCGGCCACAAAGTTGCCCACGTTGCTCTCCCCGTACCGGGAGCCGCGCCAGTCAGTGAGCAACTCGCCGATGACCTGCCCGTAGTCCTCCTCTATGCGGCGTTGGCAGCTTTGGACTAGCTCTGCCATTTGCGCGTCCGGGTTCTTGACGCTGTCCACCAGCAGGGGGATGAGCCATCCACGGAAGCTGACCACTGAGTCGGCGGCGACTTGGAGATCAAGTCGGCCGAGGCTCTGCAGATTTGAGCCTGCTTGGGCGACGATGACCCCATTGACACGCTCCGGATGTGGGACGCGGGTGTGGCTGTGGCCGCCAATGATGACGTCTGCCCCGTGGATTACCTTCGCTAAGGCTTGATCCTCCTCGTACCCTTGGTGTGTGAGAAGCACGATGAGGTCAGTGATTGGATCCAGCGCGTCGATGGCCCTTTGCGCTGCCTGGGCCACATCTTCCACGCGCAGACCTTCCACTTGCCGGCGTGCCACCTCCTCGAACAGCTTTTCAAGAGTGAGGCCGATGATGCCCACGCGGAGGGGACCTACCTCGTAGACTTTGTACGGCAGGGGGGCGAACAGGGAATCGCCCCGCCAAAGGTTTGCGCTCAAGACATCAAAGTGAGCCAGGGCGATGAGTTTCTTAAGGTTCTCCTGCCCATTGTCAAACTCGTGGTTGCCGATCGTAGAAGCGTCGTAGCCCACAAGGTTCATCATCTCGACCATGCTTCCGCCCCGTGCCCCATTGTACTCCATGTTCGAGATAGGAGTGCCAGTCATAAAGTCGCCCGCATCCAGGAGGAGCACCGGTTTGCCCTCAGCCCGTACCTTTTGGACGAAGTACTGTAAGGCCACCATGCCGCCTACCTGGGGCCGGCCTTGTTCAGAGGAGGGCGGAATGAACTGTGCGTGCATGTCATTGGTATGGAGAAGAATGAGCTCCGCAGGCGACTGAGCGCCCACAGTACCGACTATGGCGAGGAGGATCAGGAGCACTGAGACGATTCTTGTTTTCATCCACCCTTCCTTTCAATATAGCGATGCGGTTCCATGCAAGATTGTCGCAGCGCGTACGTAAGCGAAGTTAGAAAAGTCGGCGTAATTTTGCAATGAAAAAGTGGGCTGGCACACAACCGGCGATTCTTTTGGCTTGATTTTCTTTGCGCATTTTGGTAACTTGACAAGCGTTCCACTGAGGGACCCTGGACTAGTTGAGGAGGGATCAGAATGCGTGGGCAGGTCGTGTTTGTCGCGGCGCTTGCACTGCTATTTGTCGCGTCGTGCGCCAGGAAGGAGAAGAAAGTGGAGTGTCCTACTTTAACTGCGCAACAGATCGAGGAGCTCAAGGGAGCAGTGAAGGCGATGCCTCTTGAGCCGGTGAACGCCAACGAGGTGGCGGTCATGAAGACCAACCTCGGCACGATGGTCATAGGTTTCTTCCCGGATAAAGCCCCGCTGCATTGCGCCGCGTTCAAACGCCTGGTGAATGCGGGGTTCTACAACTGTACCAAGTTCCACCGGCTCATCAAAGACTTTGTAGTGCAGGGGGGCGACATTTTATCGCGTGACGCGGACCCTGGCAACGACGGCACGGGCAACCCAGGTTACACGCTACCGGCGGAGTTCAACGATGTGCCGCACGATAAGGGAATCTTATCCATGGCGCGGACGCCGGACCCCAACAGCGCCGGAAGCCAATTCTTTATCTGCTTGACGCGTGAGCGCACTGCATTTCTGGACGGCCAATACACCGTCTTCGGCCGGGTCATCGAGGGGATGGAAGTGTTAGACAAAATTAACGCCCTAGAGACGGTACAGGTGAGCCCCCAGATGGCAGTGCCAAAGACGCCATTGGTCCTAGAGGAAATCCACATGGAGCAGCGATAGGTGCGGTCGAGGCTCCTGGTGTTGACAGTGCTGTTCGGGGGCGTGGTCTCCGCATGGTCGTACGCCGCGAGCGGTGGTCATGCGCAGGCACGTTACTGGATTTTTTTTGTGGACAAAGGGCCGATGCCCAAGTCAGTGCGCGAGACGGTTCAGTTACCTCCGCGTGTACTATGGCGACGGGCGAAAGTGCTTCCCCCAGGACAACTGGTCGACGAATGCGACCGGCCTCTCTATGAGCCCTACCTGGAAAGGCTGCACAGTTTGGGCGTGCGCCCTGTGCTCAGTTCAAGATGGCTCAATGCCGTAAGTGCCCCCCTTGATGAGGGACAGCTCGCGGCGGTACGAAAGCTGCCCTTCGTCAAGAAGGTGCAGCCCGTGGCCATGCGTCGCCGCCTGCCAGAACCGGAGGCTGCCCCAGGGTTTCAACCCGTGCCCAAGCCTGGCGTGCAAACTTATGAGTACGGCCCTTCGTTACAGCAGAACGCGCTGGTGAGGGTGCCGGAGGTGCACAACCTGGGCATTGACGGCACAGGTGTGCGCATCGGGATGTTAGACACGGGGTTTCGCTACCAGCTCAGCGAGGCCTTCCAACGCCTGCGTGTGGTTGCCGAGTTTGACTTCATCAACGGCGACAGCGTCACCCATAATGAGGAAGGCCAGGATGTCTCCAGCCAAGAGGTGCATGGTACCGGTACGCTCTCGGTCATAGGCGGTTTCTCCCCGGGTCGGCTCATTGGCCCGGCGTTTGGCGCCGAGTACGTGCTTGCCAAGACGGAGTATGTGCCGAGCGAAACACCAGTTGAAGAGGACTTTTGGGTGGCCGGCCTGGAATGGTTGGAGTCCATGGGTGTGGACGTGGTATCCAGCTCGCTGGGTTACTTGGATTGGTACACGTACCAGGATATGGACGGTAACACGGCGGTGACCACCAGGGCTGCAGACATTGCGGTGCGCAAGGGTGTGGTGGTGGTGAACAGCGCCGGCAACGAGGGAAACAGTTCCTGGCGTTACGTGATCGCGCCGGCGGATGGAGATAGTGTGATTGCCGTGGGGGCGGTCGACGACAACGGCGTACTTGCCCCCTTTAGCTCGCGGGGGCCCACTGCTGATGGGCGTGTCAAACCCGACGTGGTAGCGATGGGAGTGCGGGTATACATGGCTGGGCCGCTCCATGCCACGGATTTCCGTTTGGGCAGCGGCACATCTTTCTCGTGCCCAATGGTGGCCGGAGTTGCCGCGCTGATCTTGGCCGCTCACCCTTGGCTCACGCCGATGCAGGTGGGAGAAGCACTCCGGCAGACCGCAGACCGCGCGGGTCATCCGGATAACGAGTACGGCTGGGGTCTGGTCGATGCCTGGAGAGCCGTCCTGTACTATGGCCCTGCGTTCACTCCGTTTCCGACGGTGCGTGCAATTGGAGAGGAGGACTCGGTGGAGGTCCTCCTTGCTGTAGCCGGGGACCCGCCTATCCGCCCAGACGGGGTTATGGTGTACTGGGGGGAAGACAGCACTGCGCTAGAAATGCTGGTAAAGATGGGCCCAACAGAAAGGGAACATCACTATGTAGCAAAGCTTCCGGCACCCCGGGAAGGCCGGGTGCTCTACGTGTGCTTTGCGGCACAGGACGTGCGGGGGCGCATAGCCGTGCACCCGCACGATGCCCCCCAAAGCCTGTTTTGCGCCCAGGCGGGCGACTCGAGCCTGCGCCTGTTGCGCTTGCCTCAGGACTCCACAGCGCCGCCCGGGCAGAGGGTGCCCACCAGCTTCATTGTGCATCCCCTTTACCCAAATCCGTTTCCCGCTGCCGGACGCCCCTACACGACGGTGGAGATCGAATTGCCTGAACCGCGAGTTGTTTCTGCAGCCATCTACGACTTGCTAGGGCGGCGCGTGGCGTCCCTCTTGGATTCAAGGCCCCTGCTGCCCAGGGTACATAGATTCAGCTGGCACGGCAAGGACGACCAGGGGAGGGAACTGCCCTCGGGCGTGTATTTTTGTCGGGTGGAGGCGGGCCAGCACGCAACAGTGCGCAAGCTCGTCAAGGTGCGGTAGGGGGGATTGCCAGGGTTTTGCATTGCCACATGGCGCGTGCCGTGGCGGTTATTTGTGGCTTGAAAAAGTGGCGGAGAATTCGTACATTTTGTTCAGCGACAGCCTAGGAACGGGGTAAAGGGAAGGCGGATGTGGACAGGGAGGTTACTCATTACCAACGCGCAAAGCTGATGCTCGGATGCGCCGAGGTGGTGGTGAGTATAGCGCTGTGGCCCGCGTTGGTATGGAGTGGGATTTCGGCCCATCTGGAGAAGGTGGCAACTCGCGCAGCAGGCCCCCATCTTCTGTCTTTTTTGTTTTTCGCGTGCGTGATGGGATGCGTGCAGTTGGCTGCCATTTTTCCCTTTGCCGTGACGAGTGAGGTGCTCGTTGAACGGCGCTATGGTCTTTCACGGCAGAGCTGGCGTGGTTGGCTTTGGGATCAGGCGAAGGCGATGGCCGTTGTGGCGGTCATCGCAATACCCGCGTTAGTGGTTTTTTTCTACCTCTGGAACGCTCTGCCGCAGTGGTGGTGGATTCCCTTTGCAACAGTGGTGATAGGGGCCGGGGTAGCGCTTTCTGTTGCAGGGCCGCGCCTTGTGTTGCCCCTGTTTCACCGCCTCGAGCCAGTGCAAGACCCCGAGTTAGTGAGGCGGTTGGGGAGCCTGCTGCGGCCTCTGGGGTTAGAGGTTGAGGCCGTGCTGCGTATGGAGCTAAGCAGCAAGTCGCGCAAAGCAAACGCCGCCCTAGTGGGCGCAGGCCCGACACGGCGGATCGTCCTCAGTGACACACTGCTGGATGCCTTTCCGCCCGATGAGATCGAGTGCGTGGTGGCTCACGAGATTGGGCACCACTACCACAAGCACATGCGGAAGCTTGTGGCTGCAGGAGCGATGCAGGTGAGCCTGGGGCTGGCGGTGAGCGCCCTCTTGTATCCACGGCTGAGCGCGGTATGCGGAGTGCCACATAAAACGCTTGCCGCTTTGCCACTCATGCCGTTCCTATTTATGCTTTGGAGCGTAGTCACTTCACCGATTCTGAACGCTCTGTCCCGCCGCTTTGAGTGGGAGGCGGACCGGTTTGTGTTGGACGGGCGTGGCAAGGCCCAGGCATTTTCCTCTGCCCTGCGACGGCTGGGGGCCATGAACATGGCTGATCCCACGCCACACCCGTTGGTTGAGTTCCTTTTCCACAGTCACCCTTCGTTGGCGCGCCGCATCAAGATGGCGGAGTGCTACGAGGGTAGCACAGTCAATTGACGACCATGTTGAAGCAGTCCTCAAAAAGATACCCAATAGCGGCCGAGCTCCTGAGCCTGACGCACGAGCAGATTGCCCAGTTGGACCAAGAGTGCACTGGTGGACGAGGGTGGGAGTTCTACGCCAACGGCTTCGTGAGCGGCGCCACGGTGTTTCGCGACACGCTCATCGGCCAGGTGCGAGAGTTCACCATGGTCAACATCGTGGAGATCAAGGTGCGGGGAAGGGAGATTTACACCTCGTGCACCTGCTCCCACCGTGGCGGCGTCTGCAACCATGCCGTTGCCCTTCTCTACTCGTGGACCAACGACGGCGAAAGCTTCCTGGACGTGGGGGAGTCCATGGACGAGCTGGAGAAGCTGGACAAGGGCGACTTGCTGCGCATTGTGCGGCGAATTCTGGTGCGGGAGCCAAAGTTTTTGGCACTGGCCTTGGGACGGGACGCCGCCGATGACGACGATTCGCTCATCGAGGACGACCCCCTGTTCGGCGAAGACGTTGAAGGCTGACTCGGCTTGTGTGAGGGTGACTGGAAGTGAGGCGGGGTGAGAGAGCATCCCGCGCGGGCCAGATGCGCCCTCGGGGCACGGCCATTGATCTACAAAGACAGAGGCCAAAGAAAGGAGAGGATCGGTTGGGAAACGCCATGAGAGCACAGGTCATTGCACGCCAACTGCGACGAGTGGTAGGGGTGGTGATGTGGGGCATGTGGGTGGGCATGGCCCTGGCCATGGGAACAGCCGACAGCGAGGAACTGTTTCCCGTACCACCCGCTCTTAAGGCGAACGTGGACTTTTGGATAAAGGTCTATGCTGTCTATGGCCGCCGCCAGATGGTGTTGCACGACGCGGAGCGGTTGGACATCATTTATGAGGTGGTGGACCTAGACACGCTGTGGCGGAGCAGTGAGAGCTCGCGCTATGCGCGCGTCCGGCCCATCGAGAACGAGTACCGCGCGATCCTCACCCACTTTGCGCACAATCCACCCATCGACACCCTCGGCCTAAAGGGGCGCGAAAAGCGCGCCTACCTGCTGTGGAAGGACAGCCAGGACCCATTCAAGTACCGTCAGGCTGCGGCCAACTTGCGTTGGCAGCAGGGGCAGCGGGAAGCCGTCATCGAGGGCCTGCGCCGCTCCGGCCGCTTCATGGAGGAAATGCGGCGTATTCTTCGCAAGTATGACGTGCCGGAGGAGTTGTCGTATCTGCCGTTGGTGGAGTCTTTGTACCACCCGCGTGCCTATTCTAAGATGGGTGCTGCCGGTTTATGGCAATTCACGCGCAGCACCGGCCGTCTTTTCTTGAAAATCAATTACGATATAGACGAGCGATTTGACCCTATCAAAGCAACTGAGGCCGCGGCCAGGCTTCTGCGAAAGAGCTATGAGGAACTGGGCAGCTGGCCGCTGGCCATCACTGCCTATAACCATGGCCTCAATGGGGTGAAGCGCGCCCAGCAGGTGCTCGAATCCTCAGACATGGGGCACATCGCCACCAATTACCGCGGGCGTGCGTTTGGCTTTGCCTCCCGGAATTTCTACGCGGAGTTTCTCGCCGCAAAACACGTTGTGGAAAACAAGGAAAAGTACTTTGGCCCACTGCCGAGCGATCCACCGCTGCGCTTTGCCGTATTCGAAGTGCCCCACTATGTGAAGGCCTCCACCTTGATGAAGAAGTTTGGCTTGAGCAAAGAGGAGTTCGTAGCTTACAACCCGGCCTTGCGCGGGCCGGTCTTAGATGATCGCCGGTACGTGCCAAAGGGCTACGAGTTAAGGTTACCGCCGGACAAACAGGAGCTTGCCGATGCGCTCTACGCCCAGATCCCGGCGGAGGAACTGGCCACCACCCAGGTGCACGAAAAAACTGCTTCCGGCTACTACCGCGTGCGGGAGGGGGACAACATGTGGAGCATTTCGCGCAGGTTTGGGGTGAGTGTGCAGGAGCTCATGGCCATCAATGGCATCGATGATCCGCGCCGCCTGCGACCCGGGCAGCTGCTGCAAGTGGTAGCCGAAACTAAGCTGGCCGCCGCTCCTGCAGTGGGCGCGAAGGAGACTCAGGGTGGGGGCACGCCGGCAGTTTCCTCCCCGCCTCTCGTGATCGTGGATACGGTGGGCCAGCCCGCGGTGAGCCTTGGGGCCCTTGCTCCTACGAGCGCGCCACCGCCCGGACCCTACGGGCCCGCACTCAGGCCTGATACCTTCTACGTCGATATTCCTGACCCCGTGGGAAGGACCGTCGTGGTGCTCAGCGATGAAACGATCGGCCACTTTGCTGACTGGCTCAATCTGCCCGTGCATCGTCTGCGCAGCCTGAATGGGCTCCGCCCGCACGAGGATATCTACGTCGGCCAGCGCATCTTGGTGAACTTTAGCAAGGTCACCGTGGATGAGTTCCGCCGCCGCAGGATCGAGTACCACCAGGGTATCCGCGAGGACTTTTTCCAGCGGTTCCGCGTGGACAGCGTGCGGACGCATCAGATTGCCCCAGGCGAGAACGTCTACTCCTTGTGCAAAGAAGTGTACGATGTGCCTTATTGGCTGGTCGTGGACTATAATGTGGGCAAGAATCTCCAGAAGCTTCGTCCGGGCGACACCGTGCGGATTCCGGTGGTTTCTGCCATCAACGGAAGGAACGAAAAGAGTGACGCTCGCTCGGTTTTGTAGCTGCGCCATGCTTCTGTTGGCCGCTATGAGCTGCGGCCCTTCCCGGAAGCTCGATGCCCCGGTTGTCGAAAGCGGCCTGGATGTGTTGGTCGCCGAAGACTTTGCCTTGCTCAAAGGCAAGCGCGTGGGGGTGGTGACCAACCACACGGCTATCGACCGGCAGGGACGCCACATTGCGGACCTCCTGCATGAAGCACCGGGTGTGACGTTGAGCAAACTCTTTGCGCCAGAGCATGGCATCCGTGGCACTGCCGAGGCCGGGGCGCACATTTCTTCGGAAGTGGATACCAAGACCGGGGTGCCCGTAATGAGCCTTTACGGCCCGACAAAGAAGCCTACCCCTGAGATGTTGCGCGACCTCGACGTGCTTGTGTTCGACATTCAGGACGTGGGCGCACGTTTCTACACCTACATCAGCACCATGGCCCTGGCAATGGAGGCGGCTGCTGAGCAAGGTCTCCCATTCGTGGTGCTGGATAGGCCAAACCCCATTGGTGGCGCCATCGTCGAAGGGCCGGTGCTGGAGCCCGAGAACCGTTCTTTTGTAGGCATCCATCCCATTGCCCTGCGCCATGGCATGACCGTTGGTGAGCTCGCGCGGATGTTCAACGAGGAAGGGTGGCTGGCAGGAGGAATAAGGGCGGACCTGACCGTGGTGACGATGAAGAACTGGCGACGGGCCATGCCTTTTGCCGAGACAGGGCTTCCCTGGGTGAAACCCTCTCCAAACATCGTGTCGCCCACCACCGCTTTCCTCTACCCGGGCATCGGTTTGCTGGAGGCAACCAACGTGGCTGAGGGACGCGGCACGCCGACGCCGTTTGAGGTGTGCGGCGCCCCCTGGATCGACAGTGGTCGTTTGCTGGCGACGTTGCGCACTCACTCTTTTCCTGGACTCGAGTGCGACACCACTTCCTTCGTACCGATGGACATGCCCGGGATGGCGACTGACCCAAAGTACGAAGGCGAACGCTGCAAGGGGCTGCGGCTGCGGGTTAGTGATCCGACAGTATTCAGAGTAGTGGATTTTGGCATGTACCTGTTGGCTGCGGTGCGCGACATGCACGCCGACCGTTTTGTCATCCGCGAGCCGGGCATGCGCCTGATGACCGGCTCCACTGCCGTGACCGCGGCCATGATGAAGGGAGACAAGCCGGAGAACATCATTGCTTCCTGGCAAAAGGACCTCCAACGATTCCTGGAGCTGCGGAAGAAGTATTTGTTGTACGATTGAGCCCGACGCAGCATAGCTACTCATAGGAGCCCCTCCTCCCTTTGGCCGATCGCATCCCACAGTACCCCAAGCTCAGGCCCATCGAAGTCACACCAGTGTTGCACGAGGGGAAGAAAGCCCTTGCTGTCTATGACCCGACTCGCCTTTCTGATGGGGTGGTGGTAGTGACCCAGGACCTGGCCTACGCCCTGCAGCTCATGGATGGGCAGCACTCTCTGCTTGACATTCGCGCAGCCTATCTACGCAAGTTCGGCTCGTTCCTGTTCGAGGACCAGCTGGTCAGATTGGTCAGTCTCCTGGATGAGCACCTCCTTTTGGACAATGAGCGATCTGCTGCTCATCGCCTGCAAGTGGAGGCGGAGTTCCGCAACGCGCCGGTGCGAGACAGCACGCACGCCGGGCAGAGCTACCCGGAAGGAGCGGAGGAGCTGCGGCAGTTCCTGGGGCACTTCTTCCCACCGGAAGGGGCGCAAGAGCCCCCGTTTGCCCCGAGCCTCCTCAGGGGGTGCGTGGTCCCGCACATCGATCTGCGCGCTGGAGGGCCCTCCTACGGCCGCGCCTATCGCTTCCTTTCGGCAGCAGGGCCCGTCGACCTGTTCGTAATCCTCGGCACCTGTCACGTGCCGATACCCGCGCCCTTTGCGGGGACGAGCAAAAACTTCCGCACGCCTTTGGGTCTGGCGCACACGGACGGCGATTTCATGTACTCGCTTGGGCGCCTTTGGGACGGAGACTTGTTTGCCGGCGAGATTGCCCATCGCTACGAACATACCATTGAGTTCCAAGTTATCTTTTTGCAGCACGTGTTTGGCGAGATCCGCATCGCGCCCCTCTTATGCGCCTTTTCGCCGCTGGAGCTGACCGCGGACGCTCAGCTGAGAACTCAGGTAGACCGGTTCGCTGAGGCGTTGAGGCAGGCGTTGAGCGCCTATGGTGGGAGGGTGATAGTAATGGCCAGTGCCGATCTTTCCCACGTGGGGCCGCGCTACGGAGACCCATGGGCAGTGGACAACACACGTCTGGCGCTCGTGCGCAGCCACGACCAAGAGTTCATTCAGGCCGTGCTCTCAGGAGATGCTGAAAGGGGGGCCAGCGTACTTGCGACAGCCGGAAATCGATTCCGAGTTTGCGGATTTCCACCCATCTACACGATGCTTCGCGCTCTGGAGGCAAAAGGAGGGGTGGTGCTCGACTACCACCACGCGGTCGTAGACGGGAGCGGCTCTGTGGTCACCTTCGCGAGCATCGCCCTCTATTGACCTCCCTTCACGGGGGAATTGCCTCAGTCCTTCCGTCTGGCGCGGACCTGAAGTGACGAAGCGCCAGCACCCCTTCTCTTGTGCTGCTGCCCGTAAAGGAACCGTTTTCCTTGTCGCTTTTCCTTGACTTCCTCATCCGCACGTGTTATATTAGGCCGGTAAGCTTGACAAGCCTGGCTCGGTACGAGTGGCTGGGTGCCGTCTAGTCAACATCATCCACAGGAGGAGGCCATGACGTATGTTCTACCCGAGCTGAAAGCCGTGGCAATTGCAGGCCTCGGCACGATCATCCTCGGGGGACTGATGCTGTTGGGTGTACTCCGTGGGCGACAGAACCCCTTGTCTTACATGATTGGCGGGGCAGTGTGTATCGCCACAGGCTTGTGGGTCTATTATCTTCGCAGCCCTGGCCGGGTGTTGCTCGGTGATGGCAAACTCGTGCTCAAGGTGCCGATGTATCGCGAGCGCGTGCTTACAGGCGCAGACGTGGAGCGCGCGTGGGTGGAGGAACTAACCGCAGCAAACCCATGGCGTCCCGTGAAGAAGAAGAGCGGTACGGCCACGCGTACCGTGCGCAGCGGCCACTTTGTTCTTGCTAACGGGCGGCGCGCATTTGTGGCCAGCGAGGGGAACCGAGTGCTATGCATCGAAGCAAAGCGGGGAGAGCTTTACCAGGTGGGCATCCCGGAGTTTGAGCGGTTCGTCCAGCTGTTTTCGCAGGAGGTGCACCTCATTGAGCCGGAGCCTGCACCTCTGCACCAGGAGGCTGCACCGAAAGGCTGAGGATCTCATGGTCTCGCGTGCGTCAAGGGGAGACCGGGGCCTGACGTGACTGTGCCCACCAAGGGAGGCGCTGATGGAGCATGACTACCAGCAGATTTTGGTGGCGTTGACCGCGGCTTTGGGCCTTGCCTTTGCCATCGAGCGCGTCTTGCAGGTGGTAAAGACACTATTTGACAAGGTCCTTTTTCATGCTCAGGAGCTGACGCCGCAGCGCAGCGCTGTGCCGGAGCGATTGCTGAATGAGCTGATTTCTCGCCACCAGCAGGAGGATGGCAGCCTGCTGGCCGAGGAGCTGGAAGCAACCAGGGCGCGCCTTGCGCGCGAAGGAGAAGCTTTGCCCCGTAAGGAGCGAGAGGCACTGGCAACCCGCGTTGCGCAGCTCGAACAGATGGGCCTGGACACGAGCAAGGCAGAGTTAGAAGAGGTCTGCCCCGAGGGGACCGCCTTGGTCGATGAAATGCCACCCCCGGACCGCCTCAAGGTACTGCGCACGTTCTGGTTGCAGATGGTGGGCGCATTCGCTGGCGTGGTGGTCTGTTCCGTGAGCCATTTTGGGCTCCTGGCACGACTTATTGGCGGGACCTCAGGCGTGCCCGTTCGCCTCGATTGGGTGCTGAGCGGCATTCTGATCGGCGCAGGAGCTCAGCCCATTCATTTCCTCATCGAGTTTATCACCCGCCGGAAGATAACTGCCCTCAAATCCGCAACCGCCGAAGAGGAGGCCGGAGCCGAGGAGCTGCGGGCGCGATCGCCCGGTGCAGTGGGCTCGTTATCCGCGACGAGCATAGTTCGCGTACCCTACGACGGTGGCGTTGATGTCCAGGAGCTGGAGTACATCCATCGCCGTCCTGCTAACCCAGACCTCATCGTGTTCCATCATACCGGCATGCACAGCGACACCTCCTTCGCGGAGGTGAGGAGTCTTATCAAGCAGAAAGGCTGGGTGACCGGCTACCACTGTGTGGTGCTGGCGGACGGCACCATCTGCGGGTTTTGCCGCTGGGACCGCTACGGCAATCATGTGCGCGGCTACAACCTGCGCTCGCTGGGCATCGCATTGCACGGCAACTTTGAAACAGACCCCGCCCAGCCTTTTGCCAATTGGGATGGCAGATATGGTCTCCTGGCTCCTTCGGAGGCCCAACTTGATGCAGCGGCGCGCGTGGTTGCCCTCTGGACTTTCCTCTACAATATCCCCTTGGCGTTCGATAGTGCCATTGTCCCGCATAGCGCGCTGGTGGATACTGCATGCCCTGGTTCAAATTTCCCGATAGCCCTGTTCCAGGAGCTCATCGCTACCTACAGACGGCAATGGGAGAGCTCAGAGCAGGCCCGGCAGGAGATCGTCCTGTTCCAGAAAAAGCCCTTCTTGTACGTCTGAGCCGGAGGTGTGTGGCTATGGAGAATCAGACCGTGAGCGAGGTCATTCTGCACGTGACCTACCTCTACCTGTTGATTCTGGTGCTGGCTCTATTGGTGGAGCGCACCATGGAGGTGCTGATGTCCTGCTACGAACTGCTGGAGTACAAGTGTGGCTGGTACAGGTGGTGGCAAAACCGGGCTGAGAGGCTGAGAGAGCGCTTTGCGAGGCGCGCCGCTGGCGCTCGCTTCTACCAGGCGGTTGACACCTCTGCGCTGCTCTATCTCATCCGCGACGCCCTCCTGGGCAAGAAGGCTGGCTACTCCGGCCGCATCCCCATTATCAGCCCGCAGCTGTTGCGCCATTTGGCTATTGCCACTGCTGCGCGCGTTGTAGCTAGCGGTATCGGCATCGGCCTCTGCGCCGTGACCAGGGTCGACGTGGTACGCACGTTCAACATCGACCTGCAGATCGACTACCTTAACAGTTGGCCGCGGGCTGCCACACTTGTGATGAGCGGCATCATCGTGGGTTTGGGCTCCGAGCCGGTGCATAGCCTCATCCAAGCGGTAGAGCGCCGGCGTAAGCGCAAGGAGGCGCAGGCTGAGGCTGGCGCACCCGGCACCTCTGGAGGGAGGTAGCTCATGGACGTCTATACAATCGCTCTGGTGGCCATCGGGGTGATCCTTCTTGGTGGCCTGGTGTGGCAGCTGCGCCTAACTGCAAGGACCGGATTGCTGTTCGCGTTGGCCGCTCTCAGTGCGGTATTGGGACTCTCTTTGTGGGCCGATGCAAGACGCCGTCGCCTCCTGCGGGCTCTGAACGCACGAGAAGCTGAGCTGGCAGAGCTTGAACAGCAACTTGAGGAGCTGCGCAAGAAGTACGCGATCTCAGAGGAAGAGTTACGGCAGGCAAAGGAGGCGATGCGTAAGGAGCGAGCCGCCTACATGAGGCGCATATTGATGATAGACGCGGAAAAGGAAAGGCGGACGGCTGCCATCGAACGGATGAGCCCAGAAGAGGTCCTCGAGGCCTTTACCAGGGCCTACGGAGGGAGTACACGATGAGTGCCACCTTCTCGGTGCAGGAGAGGACTATGATGCGTCGCGTTCGGTCGACGATGAATATGCTCACGCTGGTCTGCCTTGGTGGAGTGACATTGTCCGCCTATGCGCAGCACTGCTCGGTGCTAGATACTAGCGGAGCCAACTACCTGGTGAACATCAACGGGCAGACGTATCTGGCCATCCCTCTGTCCACCGCCAAGCAGGTGCTCAAGGCGCGCGAGGAGCTGAGCGCGGCCCTGAGTCGGGCCCAGGCCGCAGACTCGCTGCTTGCCTCCTATGAGCGCATCACCGCTGCCTACGAGCGCCACTTCCGCCTGCAGTCTGAGCTCATGGAGCAGACCCAGCTCCTCTACTCCGGCTATCGCCAGCTGGCACAGGACTATCGGCGCATCAAAGGGGAGGCACTCGTGCGCTTCGAGGCGGGCGTCGGCGCGATACGCGACTCCCAGCGCGATGAGCTGCTGCCGGTGGTGCTGGTGGGAGCGTCAGGCGGCCGGTTGAGCGTGTGGGCCTTTCTGAACAGTCGCGACTCTGGGTTCATTTTTGGCGGCAATCTGCCTGTGAGGTGGGGGGCGCTTTTCTGAGTCCTGAAGAGGCTGCTCCGCACGCCTGGCTACCCCCTGGGAGACCTGGTCTTCTGCCCGAAATTCGCTTGCTGCTGGCCTCTTACCCCGGCCGACGGCTCGCGACGAAGGGCACGCTGTGCTCTGCTGCGGAGGACGTGGACGCGAGACTCTTCGCGCGGAGGGGCACGGCTCCCCGTCCCCCGGACAAAGTGCCCATCCATCGAGGCTGCAGCCGCCGCTGCCTTTCAAGTGCATACAACCCTAGTTTCAGCGTACAGCCACCACCTCTCTCGCTGCCGGGTACTTCCCAGCCTCCAGCAGGACACCCCAGACCCCAGAGCCCTTTTGTTGTCCGGCCTGATTGCGGTCGTCCCTGACAGCCAGGTGCTCACCCTGGTCTGTTTGCTCTGATAGAAGTGGCGGCCGGCGGAGTATTGCTCCGGCAGCAGGATATGCACAACAAAGGCCCACGCCTTCCTCGAATGAGACATCACCGGATGGAGGCGTGGGCCTGCGCGTGCTTTCCTAAGGTGCGCCGTGACCAGAGATAGCTGCCTTAGGCCTCAAAGCTCAGCGTGAATGGGTGCTATCTGCGGCCGGGAGAACTTCAGAATTCCAGCCCAAGGCTAAATCGCTGCACGTTGTCCAAAACCCCAAAGTCAAGGTAGGCGTAATCCACTTTGAGCCGGACTCGCCCTAGAAGTTCGTAAGCAAGCCCTCCGCCCAATGTGACGCCTTCCTCGCCATCCCGCAAGAAGAGCGACTTGTACCCAGCGCGCAGAAAGACATTCTCGTTGAAAGCGTACTCGGTGCCAACATTAAGGTACTCGGTGTTGTTGTTTGGGTGGATCGCGTCCACGGCGAGGGTCAGGCGATTGGGCCCACCTTTGAGGATCTCCATCGCCACGCCCGCCCGGAAGATCAGCGGTAGTGACCACTTATCGGTGGCCAGGTGAGCGATAATCTTGTTGTTGTTGCCGTACTTCACCGGGTCGATGTCGTGCGTAACCTGAGTATCTTTGCCCTCGAGCTGCATCTTGCCACCGAAGTTGGAGATGCTGGCCCCGATGCGCATGCCGTTCAATTGGGTCACAAACAGCGTGCCCACGTCGATAGCGAAGCTAGAAGCGCTCATGTGCCAGATGCGCTGTTGAATGTACTTGCCGGTGAAGCCGATCGAAAACCTATCGGTCAAGGCGCGGGCGTAAGAGAGGCCGAGCGCTACGTCGCTGGCCCCAAAACGCTCGCCGGTCCCCTCGGGGTAGAAGACCGTGCGGACTTCCATTTCGTCCATGCCCAGGGCACAGAGGCTTGCCCCTAAGGTGCCAAAGGACCCCAAGGGGAGGGCGATTCCGGCGAAATCGTAGCGCATGTCTGCCAGCCACTGCGTGTGGCCCAGGTGGAGCTCGCTGCGGGACAGGCGTGCGAGACCGGCCGCGTTCCAGTACAAGGCGCTCGCGTCGTTGGCCGTGGCCACGAATGCGCCTCCCATGGCCAACGCCCGTGCGCCCACCTCGATCTCCAAAAAGCAGGCGCTTGTCGTTCCCACCTTGGAGACGTTTTCCACGAACTGCGCGTACGCCAAGCTCCACGCGCAGAGAGCTGCTCCCACGATCAAAGTGCGTGCACGTCTCATATCGGCATGCTCTCCTTGCTTACTTGATCACCGCGAACTTGCCAACTGTGCTGCCAAGACCCGGCGCCTCGATGTGGTAAATGTAAATACCGTAGGCTATTTCCATGCCGTCCTTGGACAGAAGATTCCACGACTCGGCACCGTTGTCGATTGGGCTGTCATGGTGGATCTCTTTGACCAGGTAGCCGCGGGTGGTGAAAATCTTTATTGTACACTTAGCGGGCAAGTGGATAAAGTCGATCTTCCTCTCCCCGCGCCCAGATTGGTAGAAGTGCTGGGGCTCCCACGAGGCGGTTACCACGTAGGGGTTGGGGACCACCGCGATACGGCTCAACATGCTGTCGATCTTTGCCTTGGCCTTAGGAAGGACTATCTTACTGCCCTCTGCGGTGAAGGTATACCTGTCGGCGGCCCTGAATGGCTTGGTGGTGTGGAGTAACCACACGTCGCCCGGCTCTGGGTGATTGATCTGGACAAACGTCGTGTCATAAGCCCACACGCTGTCAATGAGGGCAATCACCGTATCGATGCCGCCGATGGTCGTGTGGATGTAGCGTGTGTCCACGCGCACCAGAGTGGAGTCCACCAACAGTGAGTCTGGTTTTTGCAGAATGACCTCGTAGGTGACCGCCGTACCTGTTGGTGCGGGCAGGAGCACGATCGACTCGCCGGGATTCCAGTACTTGTTGCCGTCTTTGTCCATCAGTACGAAGCGGCACTCACGCTGCTCGCACACATTCCAGATGACGAAGGGCGCATGGGTGCCAGCGAAAACCTGCCCGTCGCGCACGCGTTCGCCTATCCGCCCTTCAAAACGGAACTCAAAGTCGCTCTCGTAGAGCTTTCCACCGGTATACAGCCGTACGGTGTGGGTGTAATTGCAATCGCCCTTGATCCAGCCGCTGTTCTGTTGGTCGATGGCAAGCGGCTGGTCCTGTACCACCACGCGCAGCCCATCAAAAATGGGGTTGTCCAGCTGCCCTTGCACGTAGGGGCTTCTGAAGACAGGGTAGTACAGGTAGGAGTACTCGTACTGTTGGCCGATGCTCATGGCTCCGCCCGGGAGGATGGCCACCTGACCGTTTCTGGCGTCCAGGCGAAAATCGACGCCTGGCACAAACAAGCGGCCTCCGCCCACTGGCGTAATGAGCACCGAGTCAGCTACTAGCGGCGCGGCCTCCAACGGCACCCAGGCGGTGTCGGCCACAAAGCGGCCCGTGCGCCTGGTGAGGTCCATGATAGAGAAAGTCTTTGTGGTGTCCGAGCCCTTCGGGTAGTCGTCTTTGAAGCTCACGGCATATTGTCTACCATCGGGCACGCGCATCGGGTCCACAGGCACGATCTGGATGGTGCCCGTGGCAAAGCCGCTGACATGTTCTAGCGAGCCGCTGAGGGTAGAAAGCTGCGGAGCCTCGCGATAGCCAGCAGCAGGCGCATTGGGCCTGACCACCACAGTGTTGAGGTCGGTGCTGAGCACCCGACCAGCAGCATCGGTGCGAATGCGCTTGGAGCACTCGGCAGGTGCCATGTTGGGCAAATAGGGGATAGGGCTAATGCCTCGCTCATAAAAGTCGGAGTAATACCCCTTGTCGTAGGAGCACACCGCGTAGTAGTAGGTCTGCCCATTTTCCACATTGGTATCGGTCCAAAAATGGAGGAGCCCGCTGTCGTTGCCCATGTCCATCTGCACGCCGTTAAAGGCCACCGGATGTGGTCCTTTCAGCCCGTCCTTGAGGTCGATAATCGCCACCGGCTTGTTGAAGGTCGGGTTTCCGTAGGCGTCGGTGATGGTGTAAGACTCCAAGAACCCCGGATCCGTGCTCCGGTAGATGCGGTAGCCCTCAAAGTCAAAACCGTAGATGGGGTCCCACGACTTTTCCGCGGCGCGATCCCAGTAGAGAGTCACCTTGTGGTCTCCTGGGACAGCAGTCACCTTGGGCTTGAGAGGAGGTTTGGTGAAATTGTAGTCCCGGTCGTAGATGATCTGCATGATGCGGGCATTGCGGAAAATGTCGTCCTGATCTTCGCCGAAGAGCATGGCGATGGCGAATTTGCGCATCCTACCGGGCTTGAGGGGGAAGTAGCCCGAGCCGTAGAGGAAGGTAATATCGGTGGTCTGCTCCGGGTTGTCGATGAAGTGACCAGGCGTGGTCAGCTGCCACATCTCTTCGTCATTGGCCAGATTCAGCCCTTTGCGCCAGTCCTTTGAGTCGAAACTGGTTAAACCGATCTGGTCGGCCTCGTCGTTATCGGTGTACTCAAAGTTGGGCTCACCGGGATCAGGCTGGCCATTGCCCTCGGTCCCGTCGGCGTCCGGACCGATGTACTCCGGCATCAGTGGGCCCACGCCATCGCTGCCGATGTCATCGGTCTCTGGATTCCAGTCACCATCGTTGTCAATGCCATCGTCCTGGCTTTCGTCTACCATGCCATCGCCGTCATTGTCCTTGCCGTCGAATGGATCGCCGGGGGATTCCAAGTATTTGAAGCCAAAGTAGGCTACTGGCCCGCCCCAGGCACCCACGTTATCGTGGTCATACTGGTAGACGATGTCATCCTGCTGGTCGAACCAGCTGTCATCGTCGCGCTGGTCGCCGTCATCGCCCACGTCAGCGTCGCCGTACATACCGAAGACCATTTTCTGGTACTCGGTCAGGCCGGTGTTTTTCACCCAATAGGTCCAAATGAGAATGTCCTCGGCCGCGGGGTGTGCCCACTGGTACCCGCGCACTTGGACCTCGATGGCCAGGCCTCGTTTGGTGGAATCGAAGGGGTCAGGATAGAACTTGAACTCATCGTTCACATAATCATTCATCACAAAGTACGACTCCTGGTCGGCGCGCGCATAGGCGCCGTACTGGCCGTTCCACAAAGGGACGCGCGTGACGGGATTGACCCATTCCGGCCTGTCCGGCCACACCCATGGCCAACTGTCCGGCTTGCCGTCACCGTCGTTATCAAGGGCGTCGCTCATGGCTACGCTGCTCTGATTGGGATCGGCGTAGCCAGGGAGCGGCTCAAAGCCCCACTGGTAGCCCAGTGGCGAGCGGTCGTTACGACTGGCGTCGGCATAACCATCGCTGAAGATATGCCGAATGTGCCCTTCGGCATCTACCACTTCCGCGCCGATGATAGGGGTGAATTCGGCAATGTAGGAATGGCCGGAACCCTTCGGGTAGACACCCGAGAGGTAACGGTACCCCCCGTACCAGTTGCCAATGGAGCCGTAGTTGTAGAAAATGGTCATGATCTTGTTGCCATCGTGGATGCCGCTCTTGCGGTCCTCGTGGCCGGTCGGCTTGGGTAACTGGGTGGCCCGAGAGCCCGCCGGCCCGCCGGATGCAGCCGTGCTGGGGCGCACACTCATTAGTAAGCACAAAGTGCACAAGAGGACAGTCCCGGTCTTGCTTGTGGCGCTCACGCTTGTCAACCTCCTTCGACTAAGAGTTCGCTACTCAGGTCTTGTTGCCTTGCTCAGAAGCCAATACCCAGTCCGACTTTTACCTCGCGCGGAGATGAATAAAAGTCCGGCCGCACCAAGTACTCCTCCAAGGTATTGGGCCCGTGCACCTCGCCGGTGTAGGTGGGAATCAGGGTATAGGTGGCTCGACCCGTGTCGCTGTACACATAGTCCTCGTTTCGGCGGTCAAGCAGATTGTACACGTTGCAGAACAACGACAAGCGCAGCCCGCGCAGGTAAAAGTCGTAATTGGCGCGCAGGTCCAGATTGTACTGGGTAGGCTTGCGCTCGCTGTTCTCGATGGCTGTGCGGATACCGCGGAACATGGGCGTGTAGGGCAAGCCGCTCCCATATTGCCCAATGAGACTTACCGCCCAGCGACGACCATCGCCTATGGTCACGCTGGCGTTGAGCGTGTGGGGCTGGTCCCAGTCGAGGTAGACCATCTGTTTTTCCGGCTCGCGGTTGCTCGCCGCGTCCTGAAAAGCGGCCTCCGGGTCGGAGGCATTCCCTTCCGCCACCGAGTAGGTGTAGTCCAGCGTGGCAGCCACATAGTTACTGGGCCGCTTGGTCAGCGAGAAGGTGATGCCGCGTACGTTGCCATAGTCCCGGTTGATGTACAGGCCGTACATGTCGCCACGGCTGTAGGTCTCGATGATTTTGGTGCCCAGCAGATTGCGCACATCCTTGTAGAACCCCGTGATGTTAATGGCGATGTCATCGGAGAGCTGCTGTTGCAGACCCATCTCATAGCTGGTAGTACGCTGCGGCTCCAGGTTGGCATTGCCCACGTAGGTGCTGAAACCGCTGGTGACCTCAAACTCGGGATTCGCGTACAGGTACGAGTAAGCAGGGATCTGCAGGAAATGGCCATAGGAGAAGTGGATCACACCCCTATCGGTGATGGGATAAGCGATGCCAACTCGTGGACTGATCTGGTACTTCTTGCTCGCCTTCTTGAACCAAGGCATGCTCCCCTTCTGAATTGGCGCACCTGTGGCCGGGTCCACCAGTGTGGCAGTGCCAGGGATAAGCCGTGGGTTCTTGCTCACCACGTCCACCAGACGAATGTCCTTCACCGTCGCCCCAAGCGGTTCACCCGTGTTCGGATTGATGTAGGTGACCGCACCGGAGGCCGGATCGATGCGCACCGGTACCTTCACGCGAATGGTGCCCGACTCAGTGACCGCATCCAGCAGCGCATACTTGTTGGGCAACCACAAGTTCGGGTCCTGCGGGTCGGTGAGGACTCGCCCGTCCGGCTCAAAGAGTTCAAAACGCACCCCCACATTCACGATCATCTCCTTGAGCTCGATCTTGTCCTGGAGGTAGGCTGAAAACTCCTTCGGGTAATTCCGATATCGGTCGTGTGCCGGTGAAGTGATGTCCGGGATCTGTGGCAAATAGTTGGTGCTTTGGTCCAAAAGGATGGTGAAGGTATCCAGGAAGATTTTGTTCCAGCGGTACTCGAACCCTCCCTTCAACTGGTGCGCGCGGTGCACTTGGCTCACAACCTCACCTTTGTACACGTGGGTGGTGGTGTTCCGGTAGTAGTGGTTCATGTTCGTGCCGCCAGAATAGAACATGTAACCACTCGAGGCGCGGAACCGGTTGGGGTGCACATACCCAGGATGGTCAGGGTCTTGATACTTCTGCAGTGGGTTCTTGTAGACGTAGCTCTTGTAGTCGTTGAAAAAGTTCGAATACTTGAGGCTGTAGAATGTAGTAGGCGAAAGCGTGTGGGTCCAGGTCAGGATCTGACTGTAGCTCCAGGTGTAGTTTGTCGGCCGCCCATCAGGATTGAGCTTGTACGCGTGGCTGTAGGTCTGGTAAGTGATGTCGTCGCCAATTAGGTTATAGGTCAGCTTCATGGACGGCCGCAAGGTATAGGCCAGTTTGATCTGCCCCGATAGCTTCTCGTACGGGTTCATGGCCACGGGCTTGTTGTCGCCCGTTTGCTCTATGTGCCACTTGCTGGGGTCGGGATTGCTAAAGTCGTTGGAATCCGCCGGCATGTAGCGCCGGATTCCGTAGAGGTAACCGTCACTGTCGTAGTAACGACCGCTCAGGAAAAAGGTTGCCTTGCCACGTAGACCGGGGATGGGGCCACTGAGTGTGGCGCGGGCATCGACAATGGCCAGCGGGTCCACATCATCGATGTGGTAGAAGATGGATGTGTCGCGACTCACATAGTCGCCCAGGTACACGGAAGCCTCGCCGCTGTAGTGACTCGCACCCTCCTTGGTGACGATATTCACCACCCCGGACATGGCCTGTCCGTACTCCGCGTTGAAGGTGCCACTCACCAGCTCCAGCTCCTGGATGGCGTTGTTTTCCACCGACACAGCCATGCTGGAGTTGAACCCGTCGGTGACCGAAATGCCGTCCACCAGGTACGCCACTTCGCCGGCGCGGCCGCCGCGGATGTGGATTTCACCTCCGCTACCACGGACCACCCCGGCCTGCAACTCCAGGACCTGGAAAAAGTTGTCCACCGGCATCTGCTGGATCTGCTCGGCGGCCACCACAGCCCTACTGGAGGTCGCGTCCATCTGGATGAGCGGCCGCTCTGCGGTAACAGTCACGGTCTCGCCCAGAAGCACGGTAGCCTCAAGCTGGGCATTGACCTCGGTGGTATGGTCCACGCTCACCCGGACTTCTACCAGACGCATACTCTTGTACCCCATCATGGTCATCTGCACCACATAGGTGCCCGGGGGCACATTGAGGATCACGTAGCGGCCCTGCGCATCGGTGGCCGCGCCCATCGTGGTCCCTTCCAATACTACGTTTACACCGGGAAGGGGCTCGTTGGTCTGGGCGTCGGTCACCCTACCGGCGATCTTGCCGGTGGTGCCGGCCACCAGCGTACCAGCACAAGCCCCAAGTACGGCAAGAAGCATTGCAAGTTTTCGCGTCATCCCTGTTAGCCTCCTCATCCGTCTAACCTTGAAACACACCAATGGATTACCTGTTGTGACCTCTGTCTGTCAAAAGCTCACCACGATCGAATAACGATGGACGCCTGTGAGTCGGCCAAAGTCTGCATAGGCATAGTCCACTGCGAGGCTTGCGGCACCGGGGAATGTCCAGCGTACCCCGCCGCCCACGGTCAGCCCGCCTTCCATTTCATCCATCCCCGCGCCTCGATAGCCGGCGCGCACGAAGACAAGCTCCTTGAGCGCGTACTCAAAGCCGGCGTTCACGTACTCGAGGTTGTCGTTGGGATGCACCGCGTCGGCGGCCAAGGTCAGGCGGTTGAAGCCGCTCTGCAACACGTCCAGGCTAATGCCTATCTTCAGGCTGAGCGGCAGGTCCCAGCGATTTACTTCCAGCGCCGCCCTGATTTGGTCGTTGTTCCCCTCGATGGTTCGGTCCGGGTCTACGTAGAGCAAATTGGCCCTGCCTTCCATCCTCGACTTGGTGCCAAAGTTGGACATGCAGACGCCAATCTTGAGGTCGCGGAACTTGCTGCGGAAGAAGGTGCCGATATCGAGGGCCACGGCACTGGAGGACATGCTCCAGATGTTCTGTCGAATAAACTTGCCATTGAAGCCGATGGCAAAACGGTCTGTGAGGGAGCGGGCATAGGACAGGCCCAGCGCCAGGTCATTGGCACCAAAAAGCTCCCCTGTCCCTTCCGGCTCAAACACGGTGCGGACTTTGTCGTCGGGCACGGCCAGCGAGGTCACGAACATGCCAATAGTACCGGCGTTGCCCAGTGGTACCGCCACCGCGGCAAAGTCATAGCTGATGTCGGCTAGCCACTCCACATGCATGAAGGTGGCCTGATTCCCCTTTAGTTGTGTCAGCCCAGCGGGGTTCCAGTAGATGGCGTTTACGTCGTTTGCCGTAGCCACAAAGGCTTCGCCCATGGCAGTGGCGCGCGCGCCGACGCCGATTTTCAGAAATTGCGCGCAGGTGGTGCCCGCCTTGGTCACCTGCGCAGTCACCGCCATAGGCCAGGCACTTGCTATGGCAACCAGGAGCGCTACACACGATGACTTCTTCATATCAGCCCTCCACGGAGAAAGGACCGTTCGTAGGTGCCCGTGACCTACTTAATGACGGCCAGGCGGCCGATCTTCTGCCCCCAGCCGGGTGCCTCCACGTGGTAAATGTAGATGCCGGAGGCAATATCCAGTCCGTCCTTAGACAAAAGGTTCCAACTCTCGGAGCCGTCGAACACCGTGCTGTGGTGCTCGATGGTGGCCACGTGCTCGCCGACTACGGTGTAGATGCGAATGGTGCACTCTTGCGGCAGGTGGATAAAGTCCACCCTGCGTTCACCCCGTCCCACAGAGAAGACTTCGGGCGGCGGCACTTCAAAGCTGGAGGCCGACACATAGGGGTTAGGCACTACTGCGATCATGTCCAGCAGCCTCTTCTTGGCATCCGCCTCTTTTGGAATCTCGATGTGCGCCGGTTGTCCCTGGATGACGTAGCGGTCGATGCTTTCCAACGGCTTGGCGATGAACAAACGGATCACCGACCCTGGGGGCGGCGTATTGTAGCTGGACGGTTGGCTTGGCCGGAGGAAAGTGACCTCCCAGGTGCCTTTGAGTGTGGTCCCGTCACGCATTAATGCCACTATGCGGTCGCCTACCGTCGGCGACTTGCTGTTGTCGTTATCATAGAAGACCATGTCCATCTTTTTCCCTTCGCTGGCATTCCACACCTCAAAGGTCACCGGCTGCGGGTTGATGAACATGGAAGTGTCGCGTATGGTGTCGAAAAAGCGGATCTCGATGTCTCTGGGCAGCTTCTTGCCGCCGGCGAACTCGGCCGCGCGCAGGTCAAAAACCGCCGGTCCGGAGGTCCATCGTGCCGAGTCGATGGCTACCACTCGCACGTCCTTGATCTGTGCCTCGTAGGGCCCAAAGCGGAACAGACCATTCCAGATGGATTCGATGTCCCCGACCGTGATCTGCGGCACCACCACATCGCCTGCTGCCGTGTGCACGCTGACGCGCGTGGGCTGATTTGTCGCCGCAGCAAAACCGACGACATAGGTGGTGGTGTCCACCATACCTCGGTCTAGCACTCTTACGTTGAAGGTGGCCGTGCTGTAACCAGCAGCGTGACGCAGAGTACATGAGGCGTCCACCAGACCGGCAGCCGGGGCAGTGGGCACAGCCGCCTTCACATTCGGCCCGTCTACGATGCGCGGGCATTCCAGCGGCGGCACATTGCCCTCCACGCTGCCCCGATCATACGCCGTCACCGCGTAGTAGTAGGTGAGGCCGTTGACCAGGCCGGTGTCGGTGTATGAGTGGACCAAACCGGTGTTCTTCCCAAGATAGAAGTGAAGACCGCTCTCGAACTCCACCGGGTGCGTCCCCTCGACATTGTTTATCAAGTCGTACTGTGCCAAGGGCACGAATGCCACCTGCACGCCCCGGTTGTTGGTGATCGGGTCTCCCCATTTGATCCTGTCGTTGCTTCGATAGATCTTGTAGCCCTCAAAGTCGGTGCCGAACACCGGATCCACAGACTTTTCCGCGGTGTCATCCCAGTAGATGGTCACACGGCGGTCGCCCGGCACGACCCATACGTTCGGCGGGTCAGGTGGCTTGGTGAACTGGAAATTGAGTTTGTAGATCCAGTCGGCCACGGCAGCATTTGCCAAAAGGTCTTCCTTGTTCTGCCCCAGGAGGATGGCAATCGACATCCGTTCGGTCTGTCCTGGCTTAAGGGAGAAGTAGCCGGAGCCGAAGATGAAGATGTTGTCCTGGTTCTGCTGGATGCCCGTGGGGTTGAAGGTGCCCGGGGTCATGCGCTGCCACATCTTGTCATCCATCGAGGCGGTCTCAGTGGCGTAGACTGGGGCGGCGAAGCTAGTCAGACCCAACTGGTCGCTCTCATCGGGGTCCAGATGTTCAAAGTCGGGTTCACCGGGGTCGGGTCGCCCGTTTCCCTCGGTGCCATCGGGATCCGGACCAGGGTAGGCTGGATGCCACCACCCCAGGCCGTCAGAACCCACGTCATCGGATTTGCCGTCCAGGTCGCCCAGGTCGTCGATGCGACCGTCGTGGTCGTCGTCGATGCCATTCCACCAATTCGTCTCGGGTACATCAGCCTTGGCCTGCTCATCGGTGGCCTGCCAGTCACCGTCATCGTCGATTCTGTTGCGCTGGGACTCGTCCACAAAGCCGTCCCTGTCGTTGTCGATGCCGTCGGTATCCACCCCCGGGCTTTCTAGGAACTTGAAGCCCAGCATACCCAGCTCCGACCACGGGATGCCAAAGTCGTTGCTGGAACCGGGATTGTCCCAGGAGTAGACCATGTTCCGCACGCGATGCGTCTCCCCAGTGAAGCTGTCTTTGCCCTCCGTGTCGATGAACCCGGCCCAGTCGTCGGAAAAGTCGCCCGCCCCACCGATGTGCGGGTCACCGATCATGCCCACCACGACCTTGTCCAGCGTCTTATCGCTGACGTTAGTGATTTCGAACTGGAAGAAGATAATGTCCTCGGCCACCGAGGCGGCGTACTGATAGCCGCGCGCGGTTACCTGAATCCCCAGTCCCCGGCGCGTCGGGTCGCTAACAAACGGGTAGTACTCAAACTCGGCATTCCAGCGGTCATCCATTACGTAGTAGCTTTCCAGGTCGGCAATGATGATGTTATTGCCGTATTGGCCTGGCCACATGAGCTTGCCATTCGCGTCTTTGGGGAAGAGCTCGCCCCAGGTCTCGGGTCGGTTGCTCATGGCGATGCCGCCCTTGTCGCGTTGGGCCTTGGGCCAGGTGGCGTAAACCTCTGGGGAGACGCTGTAGCCGGGCAGGGGCTCCCAGCCCCAGGCATTGATGCCGCCGGTGATGTCGTCGTCGCCGCCGTCCAACATGCCGTCGCTGAAAATCTGCACCGTGGCACCCTTGGCGTCCACTACCTCTGCCCCAACGAGAAGCCCAAACTCGTAGCCATACCCCCGGCCGCTGTAAATAGGCCATTCGACTGACGGCTCGGTGTTCGGGGCTCCTACAGAGCCATAATTGTAGAACAGCGTCCGCACTTTGTTGCCGTCATGGAGGCCGAACATGCGCTCATGGTGCGAGGTGGGCTTGGCCAGCGCTGCGGCTCGTGTCCGTTCCTCCTGCCATTGCCGAAACTCCTCTTTGCTCCAGTATTTCATGGGCTTGGCCCGCGACTGCCCGCTTGGCTGCTGCGCCATCGCCACCATGGCCAGAAGAAGTATCACCCCTACGACGAGTTGTGCGTGTGCTTTCCTCATAGTCACTCCCGCCTTTTGCAGGATTTGGCCGACAGCCTCTAAAACTCCATCGCAACGCCCATGAACAGCTCGCGCGGCTTGGAGTACCAGTGGGGCCGGTTTTCCCACGCGTCGGTCATCACGCCTCCGTAGCGTGCCAACCCGTACCCGGTACGTCCGGTGCTGTCCCACACGATATTCTCATTCTTCCGGTCCAGGAGATTGTAGGCCTTCACATAAAGCGTGAGGTACAGCCGCGTGGCGCTCACGCGCAACGGGAAGGTCTTGTAAGCATGGAGGTCAAACTTAACGATGGGGATCTTGCGGCCACTGTTTTCGGTGGCCACGCGCACGATCTCGTTTGCCCCCTTGGGCGTGTAGGGGTAGCCGCTCTCAAACCTTCCGATCACATTCACCCCCCAGTTGCGCGGCCTGGCAATGTTGCCGTTGATGCGCAAGGTGTGCGGCTGATCCCAATCCAGGTAGACCACCTGCTTCAGCGGCTCGATAGACAGCCGATAGTCGCGGCGCGTGCGCGTAGGGTCGGACTCGTTCCCCTCCGCCACCTGGTAGGTGTAATCCACCGAGGCGGAGAAAAAGTTGGAGAAGCGCTTGTCCAGCGTCAGCGTCACGCCCTTGACATGACCAAAGTCACGGTTGATGTAGAAAGCGTAGGCGTCGCCGCTGGCGAAACGATAGATGCGCTGACCAAGGAGGTTGCGAATATCGCGGAAATAGGCTTTCACGTAGACGGCCACGTCTTCGGCGAGCTGCTGCTCAAAGCCGAGCTCGTAGCTCACGGTCTTTTGCGGCTTCAAGTCTGCATTGCCGATGTCTGTTTCTATGACGCCCGGCTTGACCTCGAAATCCGGGTTGTGATACAAGCGGAAATAAGGCGGAATCTGAAAGAAATGGCCGTAAGAGAAGAAGAGCTTGCCTTTGTCGGTGATGGGATGTGCCAGTGAAAACCGCGGACTAAGCTGGGTCTTGACCGATGCCGGCTTGAGGATGGGCTGACCCTGGACCTCCCAGCCGGCGAGGTAGTCAGCCGCCGGGTCAAAGTAGTCAAAGCGCAGCCCCACGTTCAGCACCATGTCCGCCAGCTCGATCTTGTCCTGCACATAGGCTGCAAGCTCTAAGGGGAAGTGGTGGTACTTGTTATTGAACCGACCGGCAGCGTCGATAATGTCGCCGCGGATGCCGTTGCCGTTGTCGTCGCCGGCGTCAGTCCACGCGCCGTCTAAGTTGATATCGGTGAACGGCTCGCCAGGGGTGTACACCCCATCACCGTTTTGGTCCACAAATGGCTCGGCGCGTTGATCCACCAGCACATCGTAGTCGTGCTGATAAAGGTCGTGGCGCCTCACTTCCAAGCCGGCTTTCACTTCGTGGGCACTTCCCAGCTGAGCGGTGAGATCAAACTTGCCGGAGAGAGTGATGGCGTTTTGCACCAGGCGGCTGTTCACCGTGCCGCCGGTGTAGAATTCGTAGTTGGAGTCCTCTTTGTAATAGCCGCTCCACACGTAGCGGGGGTCCCTGGGGTCTTCGTAGGCGTAGTACCAGTAGCGATTCCAGAAGTAAGAGCCTACCACCGTGTAAAAGGTCCTGCTGGAAAGTTGGTGGGTGAGCTTCAAACTGTGGCGTTCGCCTCGTTCAAAGTGCTGCAATTGTCCTTCGACGATGAACTTGCGCGCGTGGTCATAGTTGCGCCAGTGGTCGTGCTGGTAGAGCCCGGTGTATTCCAGCTTAAGACCAGGAGACATAAAGTAGGACAACTTTCCCTGCAAGTTCCTACGCAGCGCCGGATTCATAGCTACGATCTTGCCGTCACCGGTGCGAATGGAATCGGCAAAATCGGTAGGGCTGTGCAGGCGGATGCCGTAGAGGTAACCGTCGTCGTCAAGGTAGCGGCCTGACAGGAAGAACGACAGCTTCCTGCCTGCACCCGGTACAGGGCCACCAAAGCTGAGCTCGAGCTCCTTGGTATTGAGCGGGCGATAGGCGTAATGGTCGCGGATCTGCCGATTGTATTCGATGGCATAGTCGGTCAGAATGTCCCCGCTTTGGAAGGAAAGGGCACCCGTGTAGTTTTGTCTGCCCTCTTTGGTTTGAATGTTGATCACGCCGGAAAGCGCTTGCCCGTACTCGGCGTTGAATGAGCCGCTGATGATGGAAAGCTCTTCGATGGCATTGGTGGCCACTTGGAGACCCAGGGTATTGTCGAACGGGTTGACGTTGGCCACGCCATCGACCAGGTAGACGATTTCGTCGGCGCGGCCACCGCGAATGTGAATGGCGCCGTCACGATCCACCGACACGCCAGCCTTGGTCTCTACCATCTGCTGGAAAGTCTCAATTGGCGCCGAGGCGATTTCATCGGCCGTGACCACCGCTGCGCTGGCCGTGGCATCCCGCTGGATCAGGGGGCGCTCGGCGACCACGGTCACCGTCTGCCCGAGGTCCAGGACGGTGAGCGAGAGCTGGAAGTTCACCTCCGTGGTCAGGTCGGTCTTGACGCGCACGTTCTCCACCACCGAGGTGGTATAACCCATCATGCTGGCGCGCAGCTGGTAGGTCCCTGGCGGCACGTTGAGGATGAAGTAGCGCCCTTGCACATCTGTGGCGGCACCCAATGTCGTGCCCTGTACGACCACATTGACCCCGGGGAGGGGTTCGCCTGTCTGGGTGTCGCGCACGATACCGCTGATCTTACCCGTGGTGCCTGGGTAGGCAAAAGGGAGAGAAGCGAGGAGCACCACTGCTACCACGAGAGCCGTAGTAGTTCTCATGACCCAATCTCCTCTTGATAGTGAGCCGGGGTGGGTTGCGCCCGTCCCACCTCTGCTGTAGATCTGAGCCGCTTTGCCCGGGGGGACCGCCAGGACAAGGCGACCACATACATGAAACGTTTGCAATATACGGAACGGAGGCGTTTTTGTCAAGACAAAAGTGCGCGTGGTAGACCTCGGTTTTTGGTGGGCTAGCTATGGTCTTGTGTCCCACCCCTTTGCGCGGTGCGGCGTGAGCCTTCTCGGCTGAGTGCTAGGATGTCCGCCTCCTCATCTTGAGCACGCTCGCACCCGCCGGTGGTGCACCCCGGCCATGGGACCAAAAGTCCCTTCCTGGGACTGGGAAAAAAAAGCGGAGCCCCCATTGCCAGAGGGCTCCGCTGCAAGCGGGACTAGCCCATTCTCACCGGACTAACGTCATGTGCCGAGTGAGGCTCAGCGACCCCATCTTCACGTGGCACAGGTACAGGCCGCTCGGCAGGCTCTGGCCCGTGTCATCGGTCGCGTCCCACACGACCTCATGGGAACCGGCAGGCATGAGCTTGTTCTCCACCAGCGTGCGCACCAGGCGGCCCATGCTGTCGTAGATCCGCACCGTGACATACTCCGCCCTGGGCATCTCGTAGACAATCGCCGTGGTCGGATTGAAGGGGTTGGGGTGATTCTGGTAGAGCTTAAAGCTCTTGAGCACCTGGGCGCCGGGGATGATCTCGACGGCAGTCACGCCCTTGCCCTCGATGATCATCAGCCAGTCCTGCGTGTCGGGGTCGCCGGTCTCGTGGGCGATCAGAAGCTCGGGCTCTCCGTCACCATCCATATCATGCACAGTGTTGTTCCCGGTTTCCCAGAGGTTCTTGTTGTCGCCAGGGAATGAGACGCAATACACGCGCGCCTCTGCCGTGTCCGGCGGGTACTGGTAGATCATCTCCCAAGTGTAGCTGGTGGAGTCGGCCTTGTCCCCGCTCACATACTCGATGCGGAACACCTTGCCACTCCAGTTGCCGCCCACAAAGATGTCGGTCTTGCCGTCGCCGTCGTAGTCACCGGCTGTCAGGCCACGCGTTCCGTTAGGCGAGGCCATGCCCACCTGGAAGAGATTGTCGGCGCCGATGGTTGCCAAATTGGTGACGTCACCAATAAAGCCGAAGTAGCCGCGGTTGTCGCCGCTCACCACTTCGTTCTTCCCGTCGCCGTCCAGGTCAACATTGACCGTGCCGTGGATGGCTGCCCACACGAGATCGCCTCCCAGGACAGTGTGGTAGGTGTAATTGTCCGGGCCATTGCCCTCGTAGAAGACAAAGAGGTCCTTGGAATAGGACGGAAAGAGTGCCTCCAACTTGCCGTCATTGTCGATGTCGGCGATGGCGGCGTCGTAGATGGAGTTGACGTCGGTGGTGGTGTCCATCACCTCGATCTTGAACTGGGTGAAGGGACCTGCGAACTCGCCCAACAGGGAAAAGATCATAAGGGCATCGTTCTTGGTGGCGCTGCTAAAGTTGCGGAAGGCACAGGCCACCTCGGCCACGCCGTCGCCGTCGATGTCAGCGGCCGCCATACCCGCAGGACGGGTATTCGTCCCCGGTTTGGCTTCGAAATTCCAGGTGGCAGTGGGCGAGTCCCAAGAAGGCAGACCGGAGGGCGATCCCTCGAAGACGTATAGACGCGCAGGGTTACCGTCGGGCGTCGGATACCCCGCACCGTAGGGAATCCCGATGAGCAACTCGTGCCAGCCGTCGCCGTCCATGTCCGTAACACCACAGGTGGGGAAGCTAGCAGCGCCAGTGGCAAGAGAGGTGTCCCGGAATGCCCAAATCAGTTCGTAGGTATCTTTGCCCGTAGCCTCATAGAGGTATACACAGGCACCATCGTCCAGCTCAGCGTAAGGGCCATTGGGTTGCGACTCGTCGGTCAGGACGAAGAACTCCAGCTTCCCGTCGTGGTCAAAGTCATAGGTGGCGTGCACTTCGTCCAGGCACGTCTGATGGTCCGGATCGAACTGGTGAACGCCCAGTTCTTTGTGAAAGCCCTGAGCAATGAACTGTTGCGCCCCCGCCGAGCCCATAAGCAGGAGCATGAAGCATCCCACCATTGCCGCGATAGTAGATGTTTTTTTCATCGTGCTACCTCCTCGCTACTTGGTACCGAACAGCAGCCCGCCACTCAACTGTAAGCCTGCGCTCTGGCTATCACCTCCTTCGCACAATATTCCCGCCTTCTATCTTTGACCTATTCAGGGAACAAGATAACGAAATCCTGCATATTTGTCAAGAATAAAATTCAAGGCCACAGAAAAATTCCCGCTCACTGCCACGTGTCCGCCCCGTGGGGGGGCGACTCGCCTAGCTGACCGCACCTCCCTCGCCCCCAGCTTTTTCTTCGCGGTTCTGGGGATCGTGATTGTCAATATGAAGGCCCCTCGTAGGCCTTTTGCACTGGCAGATTTCCGTGCAACTTGGTCGTTTTCTATCCAGCAAATCTCACAGATTCGTCACAGTTGTTGCAGTGGTGCAAGGTTCTACCGGCACAGGGTCTTTGCCCAGACTTTACATTCTCCTAACACGCAGAAAACCAATCGCGTAGCAGACAGAAAGCGGAGCCTTCTTCGCTACTCGATTTCATGGGCGACAGACTGGCCGTCGCCCTGGCACGCGAGTTGCGCACCAGGTTGCGAACACGTTCAAAGTAAGACGACTGTTTGCGGTACATGGAATCGCAGTACCAGGAGGAAGTGAGCTATGAGGACGCGGAGCGTGTTATTCTACGACCCCGCGAACGGCAAACCGAGTTCCTTTGGGAGTGAGTTCAGCGCAGCAGGGTATCGGTGCCACTACGCCACTACGCGCACCGCGGCGATGCAAATCGTCGAAGAGCACCGACCTGACGCGGTGGTGGTCTTCATCGACCACTGCGGGGAGGACGGTTATGCATTCTGCCGCCTGGTCAGACACCAACTCAACCTGCGGCGAGTGGCCCTGATCATGGTGTCGTCCCAGTGTGGCGAGGAGGACATCATCCGTGGCTATGAGGCCGGCGCCGACGAGTATGTGAGTAGCCTGAAGGGGCCCAGGGAGCTGGTGGCTCGGGTGGGTGCGGTCATCCGCCGCATCTCCGACTTTGACGCGGCTAAGATCAAGGTCAAGGACATCGAAATCGACTTGGACCAACAGCAGGTGCGAAAATCGGGCAAGCCCCTGGACCTCACTTACATTCAGTTCAAGCTTCTGTACCTATTGGCCTCACGGCGGGACAAGACCTTTTCGCGGGAAGAGATTCTCAATCGCGTGTGGGGCAGAAACGTGTGCGTGACTACGCGCACCGTGGACGTGCATGTGAAGCGCCTGCGGGAAAAATTGGGGGAACGAAAATATCCCTCTCGCTACATCGAAACCGTTCACGGCACTGGCTACCGCTTTATGCAGTAACCGTGCTTTTCCTCCCTCCAAAGAACCCCTGGCATCGTGCCAGGGGTTCTCCTTTTTCAGCCATCTTTGCTCGCGAGTTGGCTACCGAAGCAGGTATCTGAAAGTGATAATGCCGGTCACCTCATTTTGCGGCGCATGAGGGGGCAGAGGGTTAAAGCGCCATTGGCGAAGGGCTTCCAAAGTGAGGCGTTCCAGGGTCGCATCGCCTTTGAGCAGCGGCACCATTCCCCCTACAGTTCCGTCAGGAAGGACCACAAAGCGCACCCTGACCACCGCCTCCCGCTGCAGACCCGGTGGGTACTCCGGGATGACCTTGTAGAGGATCTTGCGCTGCGCCGCCTCGCCCTCGATCCTAAAGCTCTCCTGCGCACCGGCACTCGGGCCCGTCAAGGTAGGTGGGGTTTCCTTCTGCCCCACGCCGGCATTGCTCGGCGCACTTGCCTTGCCCTCTTGTCCTGTGCTGATTGTGTGCAGCCCACGCTCCTGGAGGCCAGGGGCAGGGACCTCCAGCTGGGGCATGGTTTGGGCTACATCGACCTTCTCCCCGCTCCTGGGGAGTTGTTCTGCAGGCTCGCGTTCGAGCATGCGGCGTGGTGGTAGTGTCACGGTCTCCTGTTGCGCTGGTTGCTGCTGGGTCGTTTGCTGCGGTGGCGGCGCCTGGCGACCTACTGGCGCCACAGCGGGACCTGCTGGGGGCGGTAGTACGCCGCGCTCCCCGGAAATGAAGGTGACCTCTGCGAACTCCGGAGGGAAAAACTCAATCTGCAGGGTCACCGATGCCAGGAGCAGGAAGACAAGGGCGTGCAGCAGGAGTGAGAGCACCGCGCTCCGACCCATTTCCCCCCGCAAGAACTGGCTTGTGCGTACGGCAATGTTCATCTCATATCCCCGGTTGCGTGGCGATCACGAATTGCTCCCCGCCGGCCAACTTGGCTATGTCCACAATCTGTATGGTACGCTCCAGCGTCAGGTCCTTGTCGGCACGGATGACCACCACGCGGTTGGGCCTCTCGTCAAGGAGCCTCTTCAGCTCTGCGCCCAACTCGGCCAGTGATACCTGGCGGGTGTTGAGAAAAATGCGCTCATCGCGCGTCACGGTGAGAAAGATGCGATCGGATTGTTCCGGCTGCCCGCTCACCGCTTTCGGCAGGCGCACCTTGATTCCTGGCTGGACCACGTACGAGGAGGACAGGAGGAAGAAGATGAGCAAAAGCAGCACGATGTCGGTCAGCGAAATGGCCGAAAAGAGCACCATCGGCTTACGCGTCGTGCGAAAGTCCATCGGTGGCCTCCTTTGGCTGCAGAAGCAAATCCATTAGCTCTGTTGAGGTTTCTGACATCTCGAACACAAAGCGCTCCACCTTGCCTTGCAGCCAGTTGTAAAAGATCAGGGCGGGAATGCCCACGCTTAGCCCCGCGGCAGTGGTAATCAGCGCCTCCCAGATGCCGCCTGCCAGCACGCTGGCGTCCACGTTGCCCCCGTGCACCTGGACTTGCATGAAGGCGCGGATCATGCCGGTGACCGTTCCAAGGAAGCCCAGAAGAGGCGCAACTGCGGCAATGGTGCCCAGCACTCCCAGGTACTTTTCCAAGAAGTAGATCTCCCGTCTCCCTGCGCTCTCAATCGCCTCCTTGATCTCCTGGCGGGGCCGGTCGATTTTCTCCAGGCCGGCTTTAGTGATACCAGCGATGGGCCCGGGCGTCTTCTTACACAAGGCGAGCGCTCCTTCCACATCCTTTCGCAACAGCAGGTACTTAATCTGCAGGACAAAGGTACTACTCTTCACGCGGATCTTGCGCAGGGCCACCAGCCGCTCGATGAGAATCGCCACGGCAATGATGGAGCAGAGCACGATGGGGATCATCAATACCCCGCCCTTGACTACGATGTCCAAAAGCGTCATGTCACCTCCACCAATCTGTTCAACTCGCTGCTCAACCTCTCTCTCACCAGGACGCAAATCCCCCTGCAAGAATACTCAGGCCCATTTCGCGATACCCCTGCCAGCGCTGGTAGCGGCGGTTGGTAAGGTTCTCACCCTGAAGGAACAAGGAGACTTGTCTGCCCAGGCGATGGGTCACCGTGCAGCCGAAAAGGGCGAACGGCCGAAGCGTGGTCTGTGAAAGCATGTCGGCCGCACGGCTGCTCATAACGTCGCTGCGGAACTCGACTCTGGTACGCCCACCCAGCCGATAGGGAACGCTTACAGCCAAACGGCGATGCGCAAGGTAAGGTACGTCTCCGTCCTGCGGCAACTGCGGCAAGTCGAAGAAATCATCACACAGGACGAATTGCGCGTCGAGGCCCAGCCGACTACTGGGTTCGCCGCGAAGAGTAAGCACGGCCCGGTTGAGCGCAAGAGTTGGCACCACCCCTGCGGTGAACAAACCGGTGGCAGGATCGCGCTGCCAGTACCACTGGTTCTGGAGCCACGAGCGGCTCACCTGGGCCCCTAGGACCAGGCGTGTGGCCAGGCGCCACTCCGCGCCGAGTGCCAGAGCGCACTTTGTAAACACTGGCCTCACTTGCATTCCAGGGTCAAAGTAGGGGTTTTCCTCCCAGCAATCGGACATCTGGCGGTAGTCGTGACCGCGCCGCACCTGCAACGTGAGGCCCACTTCCGGCGCCAGGGGAACCGCCATGCGCCCCACGACAATCAACGCGGTTTTGTGCGTCTGGTGGGAGGAAAACTCCTCCAGCCCCAGCCCGAGGTAAGCACGAGCTTTCTTCATGACTGCCCTGCTCGCGCCAAACTCAACCTTTGCCCATGAATTTCGCACGTCCCTGCCAGAGCCAGGGCTGTAACCTTCGCGCAAGTAGCTGGCTTGACCCGACACGTCGGTGGTGCCCAGGCGCTGGGAGAACCTCAAGGCAGCACGATGCGTTCCGCCGCTAATGCGGCTGAGCTGGGCCTGCAAGGTGTCGTCGCTGCTGCGTAGCGACAAGAAATCGTAGGAGGCGAACAACTGGCCGTGGGCGCCAGATCGAAGGTCTAACTCTGCACCAATGCCCACTGCGGACGTGTGCCGTTCCGCCTTCCTCGGTCTACTGCTGTCCGGGAGGGTGGCGCCTGAGAGACCATAGCCTTTTTGGGACAGGGAAAGATACCCGCGTACCGTGCCGCTAGGTGAGAACTGATAGCCGGAGCGCCCCACAAGGTCAAGCATGGCGTAGTGGCCGTTGATGACGGCGCCGTCGCTCCGACGGAAGGCCATCTCACCGCCGTACGTGAGACGGCGGCGCGCCTGACGGAACAGGGCCTCCACGTCGGTGGTCCAATAGCTTCCGACTCGCGAGCGGAGCAGCAGGGAACGCGGCCCCACCGGTTGACCACCGGGCGCTTCTTCACGGGCAGCCAGTACCGCGGTATCGGCAAGTACTTGCTCCCGGCGCGAAAGCTCTCGCGGTATTGGTGAAGGGGGCGTCACATCAAACTTGCGTCCGTCCAAACGCAGGCTCACATCTCGACCGTATACCAGCACCTCCGGAAGCTCCAATTGGGGGCGTTCTTGTCGCTCCGGTGCCGGCACGCGCACAGAATCTTGAGAAACAAAGGGACGCACCGGCGGCGTCTCCTTTTGTCCCTGGGCGGATGCAGTGACCGAGGCGCTTCCCACCAGCGCCATGCAAACGATCACACGGCCCACAACGGTTAGAAGAACCTTGACTTCCATGGACTGGCTCACCTGCACTCGGTTCCGCACGGCTACCTCCCTCGCAGCTCTTCTATGCGCTCCCTGGCCTTTGCCACGAGAGGGTGATCGGGGTAGGTGTTGAGCAAGTCCTGATAGAGCTTACGTGCCTCACTGTAGCGGGCTTGGGCCTCATAGGCTTGTGCTGCGCCGAACAGCCCGCGTGCGACATACTCCCGTTCCGCCGGGTAGAGATACTTGACTTTCAGAAACTCGGTGGCAGCCTGCAATGGACTCCCCATGCGGAGGTAGATCTCGCCTGTGAGGTATTGCGCCTCTGCGGCTACCGCAGAAGGAGCCGTGCTCGGCACGCCTTGTAGTTCCTGCAAGGCATTGGGGTAACGTTTCAGTTCCAAGTAGGCTCTGGCCAATCCAATCCGGGCATGTGCCTCGCCCTCGGTGCCGGCGAACCGTTTCTTCGCCTCCTCAAACTGCACTTGCGCCGCTTGCAGGTTGCCCGCTTCGAGGTGGCACATCCCTAATTGCGCGGCTGCCTGTGCAGCGAACTGACTCTGGGGGAATGCGCCCAGGAGTTTCTGCAAATAGGGGATGGCCTCGGATGGCCTGTTCTTTTTCCGCAGGTGCTCGGCGGCGCGGAACAAGGCCTCAGGCGCACGGGGGCTCTTTGGATAGTCCTCCCACTGGCGGCGCAAGGCCTCAAGCGCCGCACGCTCATCCCCCTGCTGCAGGTAACACATGCCCACCCAATACCAGCTCTCCTGCGCCTGCTCCGAGGAGGGGAACCGGTCCCGCAATCGCGCGAACTCTGTGGCTGCCGCTGCATAGTTCTTCATGTTGTAGTAGAGCTCGCCCTTTCGGAACTGGATGGCCGCCGCGGCCGCCGGGTCTTTGATCTGCCGCAAATAGAGGTCGGCTATGGCTATGGCCTCCTCGCTCTTGCCTTGCTGCAACAAGGCCCATTGGATCCCGCTCACGGCATCGTCCACAAAACGACTGTTGGGATAGCGTTCGATCAACACTTTGTACTGCGCAATCGCTTCGTCGTAGCGGCCCTGGTTGTAGTACGAGTCGCCCGCGGCATATGCGGCCTCCTCTGCCCAAGGGCTCGTGGGGAATCGCGTACCAACGGCGTGAAAGGAGGCGATGGCCTGCTGATAGTCACCGGCGCGGAACTGGGCGCGGCCGACCATGAACTGGGCCTCCGGCGCAGAAGGGCTCTGCGGCCACTGTCGGACCACGCGGTCGAATGCCGCCACCGCCGCGGCAAAGTCTCCGCTCCGATAGTAACAGTGGCCCACCTGGAGCTGCGCCTCCGCGGCAACATTCTCCTGTGCGCATTGTTCCACCACCCAGGCGTAGCTGCGGATTGCTGACTTGTAGTCCCTGAGGTTGAAATAGGCGTCTCCCTGGCGGAGCTTGGTGTCGCAGCGTAACTTGCCTGGCAGGGCTGCGGCGTGGGCCCGTTCAAACTGCCGGGCGGCCTCTGCATACTGTCCCAATTTGAAAGAAGACCATGCGCTACCATAGAGTGCCTCGGCGGCATGCGGCCCCTGAGGTTGCTCCCGGAGCAGGCGGCTATACAACGCGTTGGCCTGCAAATAGTCTCCGGCAGCGTAGACAGCCTCCGCCTTCCAGAAGAGAGCCTCATAAGCCAGAGGCGTATCCCGCTGGGCCACCAACACGGAATCAAATGCCGCCGCTGCTTGAATGTACCTTCCCGCGCGATGGTGCACCCAGCCAATGCGCAGCTGCGTCCGCGCGCGGAGATCCACACTTGCCGCAGAAGCGAGCGCGTCCTGATAGGCGCGCAGGGCATTGTCCAGCAGCCCTTCGGCCAGGTAGCATTCGCCAATCATGTAGGAGGCTTCGGGGGCCACATCGGATTGGGGATATGAGCTTCGGACCCGTTCGTACTGGGCGCGCGCCTCTGCTACTCGCTTTCCTACGAATGTTATGCCTGCCAGTTCGAATAGCGCTCGCGGTGCATGCTCGCTTTTCGGGTGTCGGTCCGCCACCAAGGCAAAGAGCTCACGTGCGCCTGTCGTGTCCTTCATTGCCAGACGGCATTTGCCGGCCTGGTACGCTGCGGCTGGCACTATGGGGCTCTGCGGGAATTGGGACATGACGCGCCGGAACGCTTCCTCGGCCTGCGTGTAGGCTTGCTGTTCGAAGTGGACCAGGCCCAGGCCGTAGTAGGCGCGGTCGGTGATATCGGCGCCCACGGCAGGGTCCAGCAGCGCGGTAAAGGCGGCAATGGCCTCTCGTCGTCTGCCGAGGCGCGCCAACGCATCCGCCACCGTCAGACGAGCCTGGCCGCTGAGCTTGTGTGCCGGGTGCTCCCTGAGGGCGGCGGAGAGTGCCGAAATGGCCTCTTCGTACTCACCTGCGCCAAAGGCCACAAAGCCGAGGCGATACCTGCTCGTGGCCGCCAGCTCCGAGCGGGGGTAGTCGCGGAGCAGCTTCTGGTAGGCCTTGCGCGCGTTCTCCCATTGGCTCCTTTCCTCCTCAAGCCAGGCGATTGAGTAGAGGGCGTAGGGGGCCAGAGGACTTTCGGGGTCCGCGTTGTAGGTACGACCGTATTGCTCGATGGCCTCCTGGTGGCGTCCCATGCGGTAGAAGGTCTCGCCGAGCCAGTAGCGTCCGTCGGCCGCAAGCCGGTCGCCAGGGAAGCGTTCGATGAAGGTGCGCAGCGTGCGCTCTGCAGCGGGGTAGTCGCCCGCGTGATAGTAGGCTTGGCCCATGCGGAGCGTGCTCTGCGCTGCGAACTGAGGGGGAGCCGATTGCGCGCTGAGCACCGTGTACTCTCTGATGGCCTGGCGGTACTGGCCTCGCATGAAGTAGCACTCGCCCAAGAGAAAGCGCGCTTCCGCAGCTCGCTCGCTTTGAGGATAGGCACGCAGGAACTTCGCCAATTCACCTGCGGCAAGCTCATAAAGACCATCGTTGAATAAACCCTTGGCTACGGCAAAGATCGCCTGTTCCTCAGCAAGGGGGACTTGTGCTAGTACCGGCCATGCCACCCACAGGCATAACAATACCTGCACACCCAGATGAAGAGGCGGTCGCTTTCTACCCTGCCTGTTCATGATCCTCCCGGACGTTCCTCATCTGACGCTGCCACGAGGCACTTTGCAAGGGCTACGCCACTTTTACGCAATCCTCGACCGCGTGTTCCAGTTGCTTGCGGCAAACTCCCCTGGGTGGCGTGAGCTTTCGCAAATATAGACAATTGCCGTCATCGGAGCAAAGGTTTTCGCGCGGGAAACCATTTCCCTTGTCCGGTGTTGGCTGCACAGGTCATAGCTTGTTCTGTCCGGAAGCGATGATTCGCATTGGGGGCGTAGGGGACAGTGAGTGTACGGCCCCTTTCTGAACTAGCCTGGCGCAACCCGGCCAGGGTGGAGAAGGGCCGGCGCCGCCATCAGTCCTAAGGAAGGCCGACCTTGCTACGGAGACTGCTCGCTGAGGCCCTTGCCAGGGGTGAGGCAGCAAATGCTTGCTGGTGACTGGGGCAAGGAAGCTTGCGCAGGGCCAGAGGTCATGACTCCGCGGGTATTGCTCATCGGCCAGGGCTTTTTGTGAGATGTGCTGACCTTGTAACCGCTTCCAGCTTGCGCCTGAAGCTTAGCCGACTTCCGTGAGACAAGTCGTCTGGAGACAGAGGGTTAATGTTGCTCCATAGAGCTGCCCGTGGGCCCGGCAGGGGCTGGAGTTCGTGGAAAGAGGGGGCGTCGGGCACCTCTCCGCTCAATAAGGTCTTGCCACCTGGATGAACAGCCAACCCCCAAGAATCCATTCCGGGGGTGCACTCCCGCTGCGGAGCGCTCTGCATCCGGCCACTTGCCTGGCTCTTTTCCAGGTCCCGGGGAGTACTTTGGTCCTGGGCCTTAGCCTAAGTCCTCGCGTGCCTCGGAGCTTGGCCTGAGGTGCCCCACGCGAAGCTGGCAACCACCTGAGGGGAGGCCTATAGCGGTGAAGGAGTGAGGTTAACGTGGTGGGCTCAAGCGCATATCGGGCAGAGGTCTTGATTGCGTGGAGCGATGTCAACAGATCACTGCCGCCCGGCCGTGCTTGTGGTAGGATGTCGTCAAGGCAGGTCACGTGGGCAGACGAGGGACTCGCACTGTTGCCTTTGGTGGTTGGCTTTGCGCGCCGCCCCAGAGTGTGAAAAGACCTCGCCCGGAATAGGGGCTCGCTGCCCGGCGACCCGCGGCAAAAGTAACTCTCGGACAAAAAAAACTTGACTTTTCCGCCTGGTGTTCTTAAATTGGGTCAGGCTCGGGGGAAGAGCTACGCCATGGGCGGCGAACCTAACTCCCACCCAGTGGACCGCGGGTCGTTCCACTACTGACTTACGGACCTCCCAACTGGTTCAGCCGGGCGGAGGGCGAGGGCCTGAACGCCCGAGGTGAAGAAGCAGTGAGGCCTGCGTTCACAAAGAACCGTGGGGCGATCCTGCGGTGCCTGGTGTCTGGACGGTTAGGGCAGCACAGCAGGCGCGGGGCGTGGCGACTGCTGAGGCAGAGGCCTGAGTGTATGATGCCAAAGGGTATCTTACACCCAGGCCTTTGCTTTTCTGAGCGAAGCCCTCCAGGAGGTGTTGGCGGGCTAACCGGAAGCGGCCATTGAGGATTTGTGGCACCGGAATTGATGGGCTTCGGAATCAAACTGCGAAAAGTGTTGAGGAGGAATTTGCCGATGAAGAGCACATCTAAGAGTCCGCCGCGAAGCTGGCGGAAGACAAGGAATGGACCTGGGGCCATGGGCGCCATGGTTATGGCTTTGGCCACCGCTCTGATCTTGCAGCACGATGCTGCCGCACAGTATCAAGTGGCGCAGAGCGTGGTGGGCAGTGGGGGTGGCGCCATTGGCAACGCCAGCTACCGCATCGTTAGCACGGTGGGTCAGCCGGCCATCGGCGTGCTGAGCGGCGTGAGCCACATCAACGGGGCGGGGTTCTGGTACGCCTCGGGCGGCCTCATCACCAGCGTGGAGCAAGCGGCAGAGACTCTGCCCAAGGAGTACCGGCTGGAGCAGAACTATCCCAATCCCTTCAATCCCGCCACCACCATTTGCTTTGCGCTTCCCAAGCGCTCGGCGGTGAGCTTGGTGCTAGTGGACGTGCTGGGCAGAGAGGTGGCAACCCTGGTGGACAAGGAGCTTGAGCCAGGCGAGTACAAGGTGGTCTTCAATGCCGAGGGACTGTCTACCGGGGTCTACTTCTACCGCCTTCACGCGAAGGATCCTTCGCCTGATTCGGGTGGAGGATTTTCTCAAACAAAGAGGCTCCTGTTGCTGAGGTAACGGGGCCAGAAGTGCGGCGAAAAAAGTTTGACCTTTTTCGGCTGGGAAGCGCAAGCGCGAATGGAGGAGAATGTCATGAGACGGACACTCTTTCTCTGGACACCTTGTGTGGCGTTGGTCGCGATTTCGACGGGGGGAATCGCTTGGGGACAGATTCCCCGGACCGTCAGTTACCAAGGGGTCTTGACCGATGCCACGGGTGCTGTGCTGCCTGACGGCAACTACTATCTTACTTTCAGGCTCTACGATGTGGCCACAGCAGGGAGTGTGCTATGGTGGGAGGGGCAATCGGTCGCGGTGAGCAAGGGAATCTTCAATGTGATTCTCGGCAGTTTCAGCCCCCTAACGCTTCCTTTTGACAGGCCCTATTGGCTTGGGGTGACGGTGGGGGGTGATTCGGAGCTCACTCCAAGGATAGCATTGACAGGTGTTCCATATAGCTTGCGGAGTGCGAACGCTGAGAGAGTCAACGGCATTGCGGCCAGCGCTACACCGACCGCCAACTCGCTCTTTCCCTTAGGGGCGGACGGAAAGTTTCCTGCGACAGTGCTGCCGCCGGGTCTGCCTCCGGGGCCGCATTCAAGCACCCACAACCAGGGCGGGTCAGATGTCATTACCGTGACCAGTGCAATGATCCAGGATGGCACAATCAAGGGTAACGACATCGACACCTCAACGACGATAACTGCCCTCAAGCTCCAAGGTGGTGGAACAACAACGGCGGCTTGTGGGGTGTACGGCTATGGGGAAAACACCTCATCTGGCCTTGCCCGCGGTGGCATATTTGAAACTTCTTTGGAGGGCACGGGCGATCACTACGGTGTGGAGGGGAGAGCGGGTAGTGCCTCGAGCGCCGGTGCGTTTGGCGTCAGGGGCATCGGCCATAACACCTCCTCGGGCCGCGCCTTCGGTGGCTTTTTTCAGACTACTCCAGAGGGCACGGGTATCCACTGCGGTGTGGAGGGGGGAGGGCTTGGTGCCTCAAACGCCTATGTCTTCGGGGTTTACGGCTATGGCAGCAACGTCTCCTCGGGCGAGGCCCACGGTGGCTATTTCGTCACTTCGGAGGAGGGCACGGGTATGCACTATGGTGTAAGGGCGGAAGGGTACGGTGCCTCAACCGGCCGGGTCTGCGGAGTCCACGGCTTCGGCACAAACTACGGCTCGGCACGGGTTTACGGTGGCAGATTTTTGGCTTCTTCAGAGGGCACGGGTGACCACTACGGTGTGGTAGGGGTGGCGTATGGTGCCGCAAGCGCCCCGGTCTACGGGGCCTATGCCTATGGCGAGAACACCTCCTCGGGCGACGTCTACGGTGCCTACTTTACTGCTTTGCCTGCGGGCACCGGCGTGCACTATGGCGTGTATGCTCAAGAGGCCGCCGGCGGCAGCGGTGCTGCGGTATACGCGGCGGGCGATCTCGTTGCCTCCGGTAACAAGAGCGCCGTGTTGAGGACCTCCCGCGGGCACAGGCTCATGAGCGTCATCGAGAGCCCGGAGGTGTGGTTTGAGGACTTTGGCGAGGGACAGCTGGTCAATGGGAGGGCCCACGTGGAACTTGACCCGCTCTTTTTGGAGACGGTAACCATCAATGCTGAGCATCCGATGAAGGTCTTCATCCAGCTCAGGGATGACTGCAGAGGGACTTACGTGAAGACCTCCACCACCGGGTTCGACGTCTTTGAGCTGCAGGGTGGGACGAGCAATGCCTCTTTTTCCTACCGGGTCGTGGCAAAGAGGAAAGGTTATGAGGGGCAACGGCTGGAGGAGACGGCAGTGGGCGAGGAGGACCCCACCCTGTATCCGGAGCTGCGGGAGAACATAGAGAGGATGTTTGAGGAGGAAAGACTGAAGGTGCAGCTGCATCAAGATGGGCTGATGCAGCCGGGGCAATGGTCGCATCCGGAGGGACAAAACAGCCAGGGCGAGGGGCGCCGGTTGGGGCAAGATGAAGTGCGAAAGTCCTCCAGGGAGGAGTGAGACAGGGTAAACTTTCAGGGCCCGTCTCGGTCCGGGGAGCGGGACGGGCCTTTGCAAGAGGAGCTAGTGCTCCATGCTTTGTGTGGTAGGCGGCGGCCTGGGTTGCTGTACGAGGGAGCGAGGACACTTTGTCCCTCCGTGCTATTATGGCCACGGGGGATGGAGGCTGCCGGTGGTGAGGCCAATCGGCCCGTGCTCAGGCACGATGGCTATGTGCTGGGGCTGAGCCGAGTCCCGACCGGGGCCAGGACAAGAGCGGTTCAGTTTCTGCCCTTTTGGCTACGGGCTTGCTCAGGCTCACAATAGCCGGCAGCCGCCGAGGCCGTTGGTACAAGACAAGCGCAGCGCTCCCCCTTTTGCTACACGAAAGGGGGAGCTTTTGTTCTAGGGCTTTTGGCCAGAAGCAGTCGGCTCGTCTCTTGGGGTCTGAGGCAGGGGCGGGTCCTGTCCGGCCTTATCGCGGGGATGATAGACGGGGGCGTCCATTTGCCGCGCTGCGGCCCATCCACGGTAGAGGCGAGGGGTTCCTTTGACCGGGAATTATGCTTCCCTTGATCGGTGATTGGAGCGTGGGCAGGTATGCGGGTTCATGTCACTGCTTGCTGCGCCAGGTAGGAAAAAGACCAACGTCTTGAGTGACTCCTTTCCTCCGTCGCACCGGGGGCAGTGCTCCTGGGCGAGGCGGAGGGCTTGTCATGTGTTGGCGGGTCCGTGGTGGGGGTTGACTCTTGTGGCGAGATGAGCTATGGTTCCCTGGCGATATCGGTTTGCTGTAGGGCACCCGGCCTGCTCGTTGGCACGGGCGGGAGAGACAATTGTGTCCCACGGATAAAGACGTTGTCTCGCAATTGTTCGCGGATTGGAATAAAAAGTGAGTAGGACACCGGCTCCAGTAGGGAACGAGCATCACATTTCCCTCCGCCAGAGCGTACCCGGCGTTTGTCTGAAAAGGTATGGGTCAGTGAGACTCCAAAGAGTCTCGGGTGCCACTACTCGGGGGGTGGTCGTATTTTTCACTGCGCCTGGTGAAAAGTGTCTGCTCTCTTGCAGGAATGAGAAGCCAGAACGGTGTCGGCAAGGGGCATGCCTCGTCTTCCTCGTGAGAGTTTCTTTCCCCAGCGGAAGACTTATCCTTCGATTCAAGCACTCGCTGAAAACTGCCTATTGAGGCGAGAAATGCGACCGCTGCCTTAAGCCGGCACACTTTGGTGTCAAAGCGGCCAAGTCGACCTGCCGCTGTCCGCTGGGGACCTTCCACATATCTGGGTGCCTTGGCAACTTCTGCTGCCGAAGAAAAAGCCCTTGACGGCTTCACCGGATTGTGCTATATTTGCGATACTGACCGGTCAGTCATTAGCTGAACGGTCAGTCACGATAGTGTTTGTTGTCATCTCAGACACAGGAGAAAGCTACGTGGGAGTCGAAGACCGTAAAGAGCGCGAGCGACAGGCGCGCCGCGCCGAAATCATGTGCGCTGCCGAGGCGCTCTTCTCGGAACGAGGTTATCATGAAGTCACCATGGAGGCCATTGCGGAGAGGGCGGAGCTCTCAAAAGGCGCCGTTTACCTCTACTTCGCAAGTAAGGAAGAGCTCTTCTTCAGCCTCCTCCGCGACAGGGCGCTAGCCTTCCTAGGCACCTTGGAAAGCGCCATGCAGGAACCAGGCTCCTTCATTGAGCGCCTCACCTGCATGGTTCAGCGCTACTTCGCCTTTTTTGAGAAGCACCGCCCGTTCTTTAAGCTCATCCACGCGGAAAAGTCGCGCATGGACGCCCAGGTTGCCGATGAGTTCCGTCGTGAAGTGACCGAGCTGTTCGCTCGCTTCATCGACTTCTGGGAGCGGGTGATGGAGACGGGGAAGAGAGAGGGAGTTCTGCGCGACCTCCCTGCCATCCATTTGGTCCACTGCCTAGCAGGGATGCTCGATTCCTTCGTGTTTCACTGGGTGCATGTGGGGACCGAGCCCAGCCTCGTGTCGGAGAGTGAAGCGGTGGTGGACCTATTTCTTCACGGAGGGGGCAAGTGAGACGCGGCGAAACCTTGCCGAGGTAGTCCGGTCTTGTGGGTATGACGGAGGTTCAAATGCGGAAAGCAATGTTTTTGGTTGTGGCTATTGGGACAATTGGCAGTACGGCCTCTTTTGCCGGCGGGCCAGGATTCGGGGTGCGCAGCGGGGGACTCGCCTCGCTGGCCGGCACGTACAACGAGTCGACCAGCACTGCCGAGCTGCTGCAACCCGGCTCGATCGCGGGTGTGTTCCTCCAGCAGCAGGTGGCACGGCACTATGGTATTGAGGCGGGGGTGGACCTAGGGTGGGCGCCCTTTGCCGATGCCTATCGTGAGGAGCCGGGAAAGAAGCCGATGTTTGTGGTGCCCGCGGTTACCTTCTGCAATCGGGTGAGCCTGCCCATGGGGCCGCTGGCGCCTTATGCGGTGGCAGGAGTGGGTGTGTTCCCGTGGCGCTTCACTCGTGACGGCCTGCGGGGCGACCCGGTGACCGTCGAGGGCGAGGCTCTGAAAAAGATGAGCGCCGGCCTGGTGGGTGGCGTCGGCCTTGAACTTCGATTCTCCCGGTGGGCAGCCGTCTTCGGCGAGGCGAGGGTAGCCTACGTCCTTTCCCGGGACCGTTTCTTATTCGGGAGCGGGTTCAGTGAGCAAACCCTTCTCTCCATTGGTGGGGGGGTGAGTGTTTTCCCTTGGGGCCGATGAGTGATGAACGCAAAGCAGAGTAGCAGAGGTGAGGTGCTCATGAGCAAAGTTCGGTTGTGGTGGGTTGCGGGTATTGGCTCCGTGCTCTTAGGCGTTGCCGCAGCGCTAGCGCAAGAGCGCGTTGCACTTGACCTGCAGAAGAGCGTGGAATTGGCGCTAACCCAGAACGAACGGCTGGTGGTGGCTCGCGAAAAAGTAGGCGAAGCCGCAGCACGGGTTGGAGAAGCCCGGACAGGCTTCTTCCCTCAGCTCCGCGGTTCGGCCAGCTATAGCCGGCTTGATGTCGCTCCCTTCATGCCGGGTCGCATCTTTGAGGGCTTTTCCAAGAACTTACCCCAAATCCCGGGCATGCCGCCGCAGACGTTTCCCAAACGTATCCCGATAGGTCGGGACGAGATCGTCGGCATCGGCATCACCTTACAGCAGCCTCTGTTCACCGGCGGGCGTCTGTTCAACGGCTACCGCATGGCGCAGGAGGGCGAGAAAATTGCCGAGGCGGGTCTGGAGAAGGACGAGGGCGATCTCATCTTAGAGGTGAAGAAGGCCTACTGGGGGGCAGTGAAGGCCGAGAAGATGGTAGAAGTGGCACACCAGGGGGTGCAGCGCATGGAGGCCTATCTCCAGGACTTGCAGAATATGTACGATGTGGGCATGCTCACCAAGAATGACCTGCTGAAGGCCAAGGTCCAGCTCGCTAATGTGCGCCTAATGGAAATCCAGGTGCAGCATGGCCGCCGTCTGGCCATGGAGGCTCTGTGCATGCTCCTGGGCCTCCCGTTGGACACTGAGCTCGAATTGACTGAACGGTTGGAGCATGTACCGCCTGTGGAGGTAGATCTTGCCGAGGCGCGGGAAATAGCCCTTCGGCAGCGCCCGGAGGTACGCATGATGGAGCACAACCAACGCATGAGCCAAAAGGCGGTACAGATGGCTTCTGCCGGTTGGCTACCTTCGGTCGCACTGGTGCTGGATTACGGGTACAAGCGCCCCGACCGTGAATACAACCCCGACTTTTACGCCACATGGACGGCCACGGTGGCGGCCCAGATTAACCTCTTTGACTGGGGCGCCACACGCTACAAGCAGGAGCAGGCCGAACGCCAGCTCCGCCAGGTACGGGCCAGTCTCAGCGCCCTTAAGGACGGCATCGCCCTGGAGGTGACGCAGGCGATTCTTGCCATCAACGAGGCCAAACAGAGCTTGGCAATCGCCGAAGAAAACGTGGCCCAGGCTGAAGAGAACTACAAGGTGACGCTGGACAAGTTTCACGAAGGGATGGTGACCAATACAGAGGTCCTGGACGCTAACTCGCTGTTGGTCAAGGCCAGGACCGACCATGTATCCGCGTTGGCCGATTATCAGATTGCCCTCGCGCGGCTGGACCGCGCCTTGGGGCGGACTGTGACGGAAAGAACAGCTAACTGACGTGATTTGTATGATGGAGGAACCGATGAGATCTGTCTGTCTTGTAGGGTGTGCCGCAGCGCTGTGTCTGGTGGCAATTGCCGGCTGTGGTTCAAAAGGGGACGGCCGGAGCGCCGAGACGGCGATAGTGCCGGTAAAAGTCGCCGCAGTGGCGCGAGGGCCGATTCGGGAGGTATTCACCTATACCGGAACTGTTGAGCCTTATCGCGAGATGCGCATCGTGCCGAGCGTTGGGGGCAAGATTGCCAGGATCAACGTGGAGATCGGCGATCGAGTGGCAGAGGGGCAGGTCCTGGCCGAGCTTGACAACGAGACCTTCTCGTTGCAATTGCGGCAGGCGCAGGCGGGGTTAGCCGTGGCCCAGGCCAACTTTGATGACGCCGAGCGCAATTGGAACCGCATGCAGGAGCTGAAACAGAAGGGCTCGGTCAGCGACCAGCAATATGAGAAGGTGCAGCTGGCTTATCAAGCTGCACAGGCGCAATTGCAGCAGGCGCAGGCAGCCCTGGCCTTGGCCGAGTGGCAGCTCCGCCACGCGGTGATGAAAGCCCCCTTTTCCGGCGTTGTGACAGGCAAGTACCTCAACGAGGGCGATATGATCAACCCGCAGATGCCGGGGGCGCAGGGCGTGGTCAGCCTGATGGACCTCTCGCGCGTCAAGATTCGCATCAATGCCTCGGACCGAGAAGTGACCAAGCTGCGCCAGGGGCTGCCCGTGGAGGTGCGCGCCGATGTCTACTCTGAGCAGGTCTTTGCCGGGCAGGTAATGGCGGTCAATGCCGCAGCAAACCCTGCGACCCGCACCTTCGAAGTGCAGGTGGTGGTCCCGAATCCGCGCGGCGAGCTCAAGCCAGGGATGTTCGCACGGGTGACCGTGGTGGTAGCCGCCAAAGAAGATGCAATCGTAGTGCCCACCGACGCGCTGCTGGGCAGCGAGACGGACCGCTACGTGTATGTGGTCGAGGGTGGGATTGCGGTGCGCAGAGCGGTGCGGACTGGCATTAGCCAGAATGGTTTGGCGGAGATAGTCAGCGGCTTGACCGAAGGTGAGCAGCTGGTAGTGACGGGCCAGCAGATGCTGCAGCAGGGCTCGCGGGTCATCGTGGAAGGAGGCGAGTAGTATGAACCTTCCGGAACTGGGCGTACGCAGACCTGTTACCACGATCGCGGTCTTTGTCGTCATTCTAATCTTGGGGCTCGTCAGCCTTTCCCAGCTCGGCATTGACCTGATGCCGGACATCACGCTGCCGGCAATCTCCATCACCACCACCTATCCCGGCGCGGGCCCGGAGGATGTGGAAACCCGCGTGACGCGGGTCATCGAGGACGCGGTCAGCACCGTGCCCAACGTGGATAAAGTGACGTCGACCAGCCAGGAGAACATTTCGGCAACGGTCGTCTACTTCAAGTGGGGTACGAACATCGATGCGGCGGCGATGGACGTGCGCGACAAGCTGGGCTTTTACGCCCCGTTCTTGCCGGAAGACGCAACTGACCCGCTCATTTTCAAGTTCGACGCCTCGCTCATGCCCATCCTCTTCTTGGGCATCAGCGCGGAGGAGAGTTTTCCTGACCTGCTCAAGCTCGTTGATGATCGGGTATGTGATCCGATACGCCGCGTGCCAGGGGTAGGCTCGGCCACCGCGTTCGGTGGGCTGGAGCGGCAGATCAACGTTAAGGTGGATGCCGCGGCGCTCCAGGCACGGGGTCTTTCCATCGACATGGTGACGCGCATGCTGCAGGCGTCCAACGTGAATCTTCCGGCGGGCTCCTTGAAGATGGGGACCAAGGAGTACATTGTTCGCCTGCCGGGGGAGTTCAGGAGCGTGCAAGAGATTGGCGACGTGGCCATTGGCAACGTGCGGGGCGTGCCCATCTACTTGCGCGACGTGGCGACTATTGAAGACGGCTACGCCGAGCCCACGCGCATCAGCCGCATGGATGGCAAGCGCAGCGTCATGGTCATCGTGCAGAAGCAGTCCGGCGCCAACACGGTGGAAGTGACCAACAATGTGTGGAAAAAGATAGAGGAAATCCGGCCTACGCTGCCCAAAGATGTGGTGGTGAGGAGCGTGTACGACGGCTCCACCTTCATCAAGCAGTCCATTGCTGGCCTGGCCATGACCGTCGTGTGGGCCTCCGTTCTGGTGGTGTTGGTGGTGTTGCTCTTTCTCCGGAACGTGCGCGCTAGTGTGATCATCGCCTTTATCATTCCATTTTCGTTAGTGGCGGCCTTCATCCTCTTGCGCGCGGCTAACTACACGATCAACATCATGTCGCTGTCGAGTTTAGCCATCGCCATCGGCATGGTAGTCGACAATGCGATTGTGATCTTTGAGAACATCTATCGGCACCGGACGGAGTTGGAGGAGGCGCCCGAAGAGGGGGCCGTATTCGGCGCGCGCGAGGTGGCCATGGCGGTCACGGCTTCCACGCTCACTACCATCGTCATCTTTGTTCCGTTGCTCTTCGTGCAAGGGATAGCGGGGATACTGTTTAGGCAGCTCGGGTATGTGCTCATGTTTGTGCTTGCTGCCTCCTTGTTTACTTCGCTCTATTTGACGCCGATGCTTTCGGCAAAGCTCCTCCGCATACGCAACGGCAACGGTGAGGAGAAAGGCTCGTTTTCCGCAAGGTTCTATGCGCGGAGCGAGAGAGCGTTTCGCGTTGTTGAGGAATCCTATCGCCGGCTCCTCGGCTGGGCCCTGCGGCACAAGCTGGTGGTCATACTCACGGGCTTGGCTGTATTTGCGATCAGCCTCGGAATGCTGCGTTTTGTCAACACGGAGTTTTTCCCGCAGACGGACGAGTCGCAGCTGCGGGGTTTTATCGAGCTGCCCGTGGGGACCAACTTGGAGACCACCGATGGGGTAATGCGGCAGGTGGAAGAGATCATTGCCAGGGAGGTGCCCGAGCGAGATGTCATCATCGCGCGTTGCGGTACCAGTCGCTTTGGCATGGGCGCGAGCATGGGCCAGCAGGAGGGGAGCAACATCATCTACGTGCAGGGGACCCTGGTGCCCAGGGCACGGCGATCCGCCAGCGATCGTGAGATCGGCCAACGCCTCAGTAAGGCCCTGCAAAATATTCCCGGCGTCAAGACGGTAGATTTTACCCCCACAGACCCATTCTTGGCTATGTTTGGTGGGGGCAAGCCCATTGAGGTGGAGGTGTACGGTTACGACCTGGAGAAGACCGAGCGAGTAGCGCGGCAGATCCAGGATATCATGGCCGGCATCAAGGGTACCACCGATGTGGTTGTCTCACGGGAAGAGGGTAAGCCGGAGTACTGGGTGGTGGTAGACCGCGCCAAGGCTGCTGCACTCGGGCTATCCGTGGCCCAGATTGGTATGGCGCTCCGCACGAGCTTCTACGGCAGCGACGTAGTGAAATACCGCGAGGCAGGAGACGAGTATTCAATCTTTGTGCAGCTGCGTGAGGCTGACCGGAAAAGCCCTGATGACATCGAGAATGTGTCGATTATGGGGCCGACAGGAACCTTGATTCCGCTGAAGAGCCTGGCGCGTATTGAGAAGCGGGTAGCCCCGGTAAAGATCGACCGCAAGAACCAGCAACGCCTCATCACCGTGGGGTGCGGTGTAGTGGGCAGGTCAAGCGGTGCGGTGGGCAGGGACTTGCGCAGAGCGTTGGCCACGCTTCCCCTGCCCGCGGACATTGAAGTGAAGATCACTGGCGCGGTGGAGCAGCAGGCAAGTTCCTTCAAGCAATTGCTCTTCGCCATGGCCCTCGGCATCCTGCTGGTGTACCTGGTGATGGCCGCTCAGTTTGAGTCGCTCATCGACCCGCTGGTGATCATGTTCTCGGTCCCCTTCGCAGTGGTAGGGGTCATCTGGGCGCTGCTTATCACCGGCACCACCCTCAGCGTGAACGCGTTCATCGGCATGATCATGTTAGTGGGCATCGTGGTGAATAACGCCATCGTGTTAGTGGACTACACGAACCTGCTAAGGGCCCGAGGGTTGTCTGTGGGCGAGGCGGTGCAAACCGCCGGCAAGCGTCGCTTGCGTCCGGTGTTGATGACCACGTTGACCACCATCTTCGGCCTCTTGCCCATGGCCCTTAGCCGTTCTGAAGGCTCGGAGACCTGGGTGCCGTTGGCAGTGGCGGTGATCGGAGGCCTCTTGGTGTCCACGGTCATCACCTTGGTTTTCGTGCCGACCCTTTACTCTGTCGCCGAGGCGCGCATCAAGCGCGCACGAGCCATGCAAAGATAACGGAGCATGACCATGGAAAAGATGTTGATCCTGATCTACAACACCGCACTGGAGCGGGTCATACTGGAGTACATAGATGACTGCAAGGTGACCTGTTTTACGCTCATTCCCAAAGTGTTTGGGCGCGGCGAAACCGGGGGGCCTCGGTTGGGCACTGCGGTGTGGCCCGGGGAGAACGCCATGCTACTCATCGTCGACAGTGAGGAGCGCATTCAAGCGCTGCTGAAGCGAGCAAAGACGCTCAAAGCACGCCACCACGGCAAGGGAGTGAAAGCCTTTGTCCTGCCAGTGGAGGCGAAACTTTAGGTGCGCAGGAAGGTTTTTTTCCGCTTGCATTCGTAGCTTGCCTTTCATATATTTACGCCGGCTATCGATGAAGGCATGCTGAGAGGAGGTTGACACGTTGAAGAAGGACATCCATCCTGAGTACAAGATAAGCACAGTCCGCTGCGCTTGCGGCAATTCGTGGCAGGTGCGCTCCACATTGGGTGACATGAAGTTGGAGATTTGCTCAAACTGCCACCCGTTCTTTACCGGCAAGCAGAAACTCGTGGACTCCGCCGGTCGCGTGGAAAAGTTCATGAAGAAATACGGTCGGGGAAAGGGAGCAGAGGCGAAGGATTCATAGCTGGTTGGGCCACAAGGAAACGGAATGCGCCAGGGCGTATTCCGTTTTTTTTCGCTCATGAAAACGCCAAAAGAAGACACATCCCGCGCAGCAGTGGGCGGGCAGGCCGTCATCGAGGGGGTGATGATGCGCTCGCCGGAGGCGGTGGTGGTAGCAGTGCGCAGGCCTGATGGCGCTATCGTCTATCGCCGGCGCTCGTTCCGATCGCTTAGTGCGTCCAGCAAGCTGTGGGGAGCCGCTGTACTCCGCGGCGCGGTAGTGCTGGTGGAGTCCCTGGTGCTGGGGATGGAGGCGCTCAGCTTCTCAAGCCGGGTTGTCATGGAGGACGAAACAAGCGCAACCCGCAACGGGCCCCAGGCCTTATGGTCGCGCCTGCTAACTATCTTTACCGTTGTGGCTGCGTTGGCAGTGGGTATCGGGCTCTTTTTCTACCTTCCACTCTTGGTTGCGCATGTGACCGGGGTACGGTCCGGGCTGGCGTTCAACCTTATCGACGGAGCGGTGCGTCTGCTTCTGTTTGTGGGCTACCTGGTGGCGGTGGGGCAATGGAAGGAGATTCGCCGCGTGTTTGAGTACCACGGCGCCGAGCACATGAGCATCCACGCCTACGAGGCAGGAGGTGCTCTCTCCATCGAGGAGGCAGCTCGTCACAGCCCGAGCCACCCGCGCTGCGGCACAAGCTTCCTGCTGGTGGTGGCGATGGTGAGCGTGATCGTCTTCGTCGTGCTGCCGAGGCCGCACACCCCTTTGGACCCGCTGGTGGCGCTGCGTCTGCTTCTGGTGCCGCTTGTCGCGGGACTCTCGTACGAGGTGCTGAAGTTGGCCGCCCGCTGGCCCGATAATCCGTTATTGCGCCCTCTGGTTGCCGCCGGCACCTGGCTGCAGCGTCTGACCACACGCATACCGGACCCGGGACAATTGGAGGTGGCGCTGGTCGCGCTCAAAAGCGCCCTGGGACATGACGTATCCGCCTTGGCGCAAGATTATGAAGAACTCATGCACAAGACAGAAGGGATCCTTTCAGCTCGCGTTGAAGCTTGAGGTTATGGAGCATGCTCGATAAGCTGCAAAAGATAGAACAGCGCTACGAGCAGGTGATGCACCAGTTGGCCGATCCGGCCACGTTGGAGGACCGGGAGCGGTATCGGCAGCTGGCAAAGGAGGAGCGCTATCTGGGCCCGATCGTGCAAAAGGCTGCGGAGTATCGTTCGGTCCTGGGGCGTCTTGAAGAGGATCGGCGGGTGCTGGCCGAGAGCAATGACGAAGAGTTGCGCGCCTTGGCCAAGTCCGAACTGGATGAGCTCACGGAGAAACAGGAGCGGCTCGAAGAAGAAATCAAGACGCTGCTTCTGCCGCCGGATGAGCAGGACTCGCGCAATGCCATTGTGGAGATCCGTGCCGGCACCGGCGGAGAGGAGGCAGGCCTGTTTGTCGGCGACCTATACCGCATGTATAGCCGGTACATCGAAGACAAAGGGTGGAAGAAGGAGGTGTTGAGCAGCCACCCGCAAGGCATCGGGGGATTCAAAGAGATCATCTTCTTGGTCACTGGACCGGATGCCTACGGCACCCTTAAGTACGAGTCCGGAGTGCATCGAGTGCAGCGGGTACCGGTGACCGAGGCCAGCGGCCGGATTCATACCTCTGCAGCTTCGGTGGCGGTACTGCCCGAGGCCGAGGAGATCGACATCCAGATCGATCCTGCCGACTTGCGCATCGATGTGTTTCGCTCTTCGGGCCCGGGCGGGCAAAGTGTGAACACCACCGACTCGGCGGTGCGCGTCACCCATCTGCCCACTGGTCTGGTGGTCACCTGCCAGGACGAAAAGTCGCAGCACAAGAACAAGGCCAAGGCGTTAAAGGTGCTGCGCGCACGGCTTTACGAGAGGAAGCTTCAGGAGGAGCGGGAGAAGATTGCTGCCAGCAGACGCTCCATGGTCGGCTCCGGCGACCGGAGCGCCAAGATCAGGACCTTCAATTTTCCGCAGAACCGGGTCACCGATCACCGCATCGGTCTGACTCTCTATCGCCTCAACGAAATCTTGCAGGGCGACCTTGACGAGCTCATCGAACAGCTGCGCCTGGCTGACCGGACGGAGAAGCTCAAGGCAGAGTTCCCCGCCGAAAAGTGAGACCCCCACGGCGGCTTCCCTGCTGCGGCAAGCGAGGGAGGCACTCCGGGCCGGGGGTATCGACAGCCCTGAGCTGACCGCAGAGCGATTGCTTGCCCACGTGCTGAAGTGCTCCAGAGCGGAGCTTTACGCCACGCTGCAAAGGCCGCTCACCGTCCAACAACGGCGGGCCTTCCAGCGCTTGCTGGCGCGCCGACTGCAGCGCGAGCCCCTCCAGTACGTGCTGGGCGAAGTAGACTTCATGGGCCTGGCCCTTCAGGTTGCCCCTGGGGTGCTGATACCGCGGCCAGAGACCGAAATATTGGTGGAGAAGGCTGTCGAGTTCTGCACCAAGCAGTTTGCAGAGGTAGAGAGTCTGCAATGCCTGGACGTGGGGACCGGCTCAGGGAACATCGCTCTTTCGCTTGCTGCCTTTCTCCCAAGAGCGCAAGTCGTGGGGGTTGACTGCAGCGCCGAAGCCCTGCGCATGGCCGAAGCCAACCTGACGCGGCTGGGTTTGGCAGGAAGGGTGCGGCTGATCGAGGCAGATGTCCGCGCGGCGGACTTTGTGCAAACCAGCGGCGGGGCCTTCCACTTGGTGACAGCTAACCTTCCTTACGTCCCCTCGAACGCGCTACCGACCCTTCAACCCGAAGTGAGAGACTACGAGCCCTGGCTGGCACTCGATGGCGGTGCAGATGGACTGGAGCTATACCGTGCCCTCGTGCCTAAACTCCCCGGGCTCTTGGATGAGAGGGGCGCGTTCTTTGCCGAAGTCGGGGAGGGTCAGGGCGCGGCGATCTCGGAGCTCCTGCGTGTGGCTGGCTTCTCCGACATTCAGGTGTTTGCTGACCTGGCAGGCAAGGAACGAGTTGTCTCTGCACGGAAATGAGAGGAATGGCGATGGTGAACGAAGCAATTTTTCGCGAGTACGACATTCGCGGTGTAGTGGCACAGGACTTCGATGATGCCACTGTCGAGGCCGTGGGCAGGGCAATCGGCACAGCAATGTGCGAGCGCAAAATAAGCCGGATCTCTGTGGGGCGAGACGTGCGGCTCACCTCTGAGCATCTGCAGGAGGTGCTCAGCTCCGGTCTCGTTTCTACAGGCCTGGAGGTGATCGATATCGGCGTAGTGCCCACGCCTGTCCAGTATTTCAGCATTGTTCACCTCAATTTGGGCGGTGGCGTCATGGTCACCGGAAGCCACAACCCCATCGAGTACAACGGCTTCAAGATCTCGGTCTTGGAGCCGGAGAAGGGGCTGATTTCCGTCTATGGCAAGGAGATACGGCAGCTGGCCGCGATCATTTCCCAGGGCGCATTTGCCCGGGGTAAAGGGCGGGTGATCCGGCAGGACGTGTTGCCGGCCTACGTGCGCACACTGAAAGATAAGCTTCGTTTCACGCGTCGACTCAAGGTGGTGGTCGATGCAGGCAACGGCACTGCTGGCCCCATTGCCGTGCAGCTGTGGGAGGACCTGGGCATGGAGGTGGTGCCACTTTACTGCGAGCCAGACGGGCGTTTCCCTCACCACCTGCCCGATCCCACGGTGCCAAAGTACGTGGTGGACCTGCAGAAGACTGTGCTGGCGCAAGGGGCTGACCTGGGCATCGGATACGACGGCGATGCGGACCGCATCGGCGCAATCGACGAGCAGGGGCAGATTGTGTTTGCCGATCGGCTGCTGGCCCTGTTCAGCAAGGATGTGCTGAGCAAGAGGCCGGGGGCGCCCATCGTCTTTGATGTCAAGTGCTCTCAGGCGTTGGAGGAGTTCATCCTGCGCCACGGGGGCAAGCCAGAGATGTGGAAGACTGGACACTCCCTCCTTAAGGCGCGCATGAAGGAGCTACACGCCCCGCTGGCCGGGGAAATGTCCGGGCACATGTTCTTTGCCGACGACTACTTCGGCTACGATGATGCGCTTTATGCCTCAGGACGGCTCATGCAATTGGTGGCCAACGATGGCCGGCCCTTGTCGCACATCGCGGCCGAAATCCCGCACTTTTTTGCAACACCGGAGATTCGGGTCCACTGCGCCGATAAGGCCAAATTCCAGGTGGTCAGCCAACTCGTTCAGCGGTTCAAAGCTTCCTACGAGGTTATCGATATCGACGGGGCGCGGGTCAAGTTTGGCGATGGTTGGGGCTTGGTGCGCGCCTCCAATACCCAGCCGGTGCTAGTGCTGCGCTTCGAGGCCCGCACCCCGGAGCGGCTGCAGGAAATCATCGAAGTGTTCAAGAGTGCATTGCGGGACTATCCAGAAGTGGAGTTCAGCGACCAGGACTTTGCATTTTAGCCTGCCTCCGCCCTACTTTTGGCTTGACATTGACGATTATTTGCCTATCTTATGAAGTGCAATCGTTCACTCGGACTCCGTTGCCAGCACAGGGCATGCGCTTGGAGGACAAATGCTGAGGTATGTGAGACAAAGGGATCCCTTTACCGGCGAAGAGTACGTGGCGGTGCCGTTCAAAGGCCATCGGCTTGTTGAACACCCGATGTACAACAAGGGGACGGCCTTTACCAACGAAGAACGAGAGGCTTTGGACCTGGTGGGGCTACTCCCGGAGCTGGTAGCCACTCTTGAGCTGCAGTGCACACGTGCTTACGAGAGCTTTTCCGCCAAACCGACCAATTTGGAGAAGTACATCTATCTGATCTCCCTGCAGGACCGCAATGAGACGCTCTTCTACCGCCTACTGCTGGATCATCTTGAGGAGATGCTCCCCATCGTCTACACCCCCACGGTGGGCGAAGCTTGCCTGCATTTCAGCCATATCTTTCGCCGACCGCGCGGTTTGTACGTCTCGGCGAACAACGTGCACAAGATCGACAAGGTGTTGGCAAATGTCCCTTTTGCGAACGTGTCGTTGATAGTGGTCACCGATGGCGAGCGCATTCTCGGCTTGGGCGATCAAGGGGCGGGCGGTATGGGCATCCCCATCGGCAAGAGCAGCCTCTATGTGGCGGCTGCTGGTCTGCATCCGGCCTTCTGTCTGCCCGTGCTCATCGACGTGGGGACCAACAACGAAGATGCCTTGCGCGATCCGCTGTACATCGGCCTCAGGCAGAAGCGGCTCACCGGTGAAAAGTACGACTATGTCATCGAGCAGTTTGTGATGGGCGTGCGTCGGACCTTCCCCAATGCCCTGGTGCAGTGGGAAGACTTTGGCAAGCACAACGCGTTTCGGCTGCTGGAGCGTTATCGCGAGCGTATCTGCTCGTTTGACGATGACATTCAGGGTACGGGGGCAGTAACGGTGGCGGCCCTGCTTGCGGCGATGCGCATCAAGAACGAGCGCCTCAGCGACCAACGCTTTGTCATCATGGGGCAGGGTCAAGCGGGCATTGGCATCGCTCGGCAAATCTACACGGGTTTGCTTGAGGAGGGGCTGAGCGAGGCGGAGGCCAGGGCACGCATTTTCGGTCTGGACAAAGATGGCCTGCTGGTGGAGGGCATGGAGGTGAGCGAAGAGCAGAGGCCGTGGGTCAAGCCCCGGGCGGCCATTGCCAATTGGGAGCTGACTGACCCCAACCGTATTGGCCTCCTGGACACGGTACGCAATGCCAAGGCCACGGTGCTCATCGGGGTGACAGGGCAAGCGGGCGTCTTTGACGAGGCGGTGCTGCGCCAGATGGCCGCCAATTGCCCTGTGCCGGTGATCATGCCGCTTTCCAACCCCACGACCAAGTCGGAATGCACGGCGGAGTTTGCCTTCAAGATGACCGAAGGCAGGTGCTTATGTGCGACGGGGAGCCCGTTCCCACCGGTCCAAGTCAACGGCGGCAAGCGGGTGGTCTCGCAGTGCAACAACCTGTACGTGTTTCCAGGAATGGGACTGGGGGCCTTGGTGTCCGGGACGCCGAAGGTGACGGACCAAATGTTCATGGCTGCCTCCCGCGCGTTGGCAGACATGCTTACGCCGGAGCAGTTGCGAGCCGGGCAGATGCTACCGTCAATTGCCGACATCAGGCAGGTGTCAGCATTGGTGGCGTGGGCAGTGGCCAAGGTGGCGCGCGACTCAGGTTTGGGCATGCGCACCGACGATGACCACATGCTGCGCATCATCACCGCCGCCATGTGGGAACCGAAGTACCTGCCTTACCGGTACGTGCGACCGGAGCCGGTGCTCTGAAGCTCCTGGTCACCCTGGTTCGAAGTCCTGGCAGTCGTCGAAGCAGAGCGAAAGGAGGTGTATGATGCGCGTTTGCACCATCCCGTTGGTTGCCCTGGCCGCACTAGCCCTCCAGTGCGGCACCGCGTATCAGGGGCTGGTGGAGCCTTCCTCGGACAACACCGTGCTTATTGTGGGTGCGGCCTTCGTGGTCAACAACTACTATAACGAGCGCTTCGAAGTCTATCGCCCCAGCATCGAGGTGGCAATCATGGGAAAGGTGACCGAGGGGGGCAAAGAGCAGATCAAGGGATACTGGACCCAGACCGATGAGAACGGCTACTTCGCCCTCGCCAACGTGCCGCCTGGGAGATATGCGCTCAAGGGTATCAGGTTTACCCTGTCCACTGGCGACCTGCTGACCATCAGCAACCCCCTGCGTTTTTCCGGCAGCACTTACATGTTGCAGCCTTCTTCCAAGACCATCATCCTCTTTGATGGCGACTACTTTGCCTTTGAGCCAAAGGGGCGGGTGGTGAACATGCTCACCAACCGCTTCATCATTGACCGGGCCACTGACCGTACGCGGCATGTGGAACACGAGGCGAGTGCCGAGGTGCCCGAGTTCCGCAGCCCCACTGGGCAGGTCATCAGTTTTCCCAAGCCGCCTGAGTATTTTATCAACAAACATCCACAGAGCGCCTGGGTGCCCGCGCTGAAAGCTCTGCTGTAGCAGGAATGGCAAACTTGCTGGCCAAGGCGGCAATGAGGTTGCGGCGGGTCATCCGGCGCACTTCTTTAGTGCTCCTCTGCCTCTCTGTTGGCTTTGCGTGCCAGAAGAGGCCGGAAGCCACCATCGTCAAACTGGCCCATATCTATGACCCGATGGGTGGTGCCTCCGGGAAAGCCAACACGGACTGGCTGTACGGCGTCGTGGCCGACTTTGAGCGGGACCATCCGGGGGTCAAAGTCGAGCTGGAGCAGATGAAGTGGGATCAAATCGACACCAAGTGCATGGCCGACTACAGGGCCAAGATCGCCCACGACGTGGTGTGGAGCTCCCCCCAGCTCTTGGCCAAGCATACAGCGGTTGGCGATTTGCTTGATTTGACCCCTTACTTGGGCTGGAGCGCAGAGGAGATCGCCGATTTTTCCTGGAACCCCGTGTGGAATGTGGGGGAGCGCGAGGGGAAGCGGATCGCCGTTTCCCTGGGTGCGCACACGCGCGTGGTGGTATACCGGCGGGATCTTTTCCAGGAAGTGGGACTTGACCCCGACTGCCCCCCCAAGACTCTGGAGGAGCTCGTGGCATTCGCGAGGCTGCTCACGCGCGACCGAGACGGAGACGGCACCGTGGACCAATGGGGCCTGGGGATGTACTTCGGCCCATCGCGTGCTACCATCGAGATCTACTTTGCGCCGTTGGTATGGCATTTTGGAGGTGTGCTCTGGGACGAACAGAGCAAGAAAGCCGTGTTCGCCGACAGTGCTGGCGTGCGTGCGGCTCAATTCCTTGCCGACTTAGTCCACGTCCACAAGGTCACCCCGACATGGGTGGCCAGCGGCGCTTACGACGACGTGCTCCTTGGCGGATTTTTTCAAGGGAAATTCGCTATGGCTTGGGGCTGGGGTAGCTACTGGATTCAGGCCTTGGAGGACAAGGGGTGGGTCAGCGGTGTATTTCCACCGACTCCGGAGGCACAGACGACGGTCGTGGACATCTTTGAGACCCCGACTCGCACCAAAGCTCAGTTCACCAACGCTTGGACAGTCTCCATTCACACGTTGTCCAAGAACCCTGAGCTGAGCGCAAAACTCTTGCACTACCTCGTGCGACCAGAGACGTTGCTCTCTTTCCCGGATGCAGGCCTCCCGACTCGCCTCTCGGCATGGCGGCGTCCCGAGTACCAGACCCGATTCTATCAAGTATGGTTCAATGCAGTCCAACACGGTGCCTCGATGCCGTACACGGCCTATTATGACGAACTGGCCAACACGGTAGCGGCGGCTTTGCAGGAGATATTGGTCAAACATGCCCCTGTTGCAGAGACACTGGCGCGCTTTGAAAACGAGTACAACGCCCGCTATGCCGGGCTTTAGCCCCCCCGTGCCTCGGGCGCGGCGACGACAGCTGCTGCCCTACGTGCTGCTTGCCCCCACTGTGCTCCTTTTGGGGGCGTTCATGGTGTCGCCGGTACTTTCGGGGGCCTTCCTGAGCATGTTCAGGACGGCGCTCGATGGCACCAGGAGTTTCGTGGGAGCAGCCAACTACCGTTTGCTTCTGGGGGAGACCAGATTCCGTTCTAATGTTACCCTTTCGCTTTTCTACGTGCTCGGCAATCTGAGTTTGTCTCTTCCTTTTGCCTACGCCGCGGCCCTGCTCATCACCAGGCCGGTGCGTGCCGCACGCGTGCTGCGGGGCATCTACCTTTTACCGTGGATCGTGGCTCCGGTGGTCAGTGCCCTGCTATTTCGTTCGTTGGTGGACCCGACGTTCGGCCCGCTGAGCTGGCTTGTAGAGAAGGTGAGCGGCCGGCCCCACGTCATCCTGACCGAACCTCCTTTGGCCATGGGCACCATCATTTTGCACAGCTTCTGGCGATCCTTCCCCTTCATGATGCTCTTTCTCGCGGCGGGTATTGCCAGCATTCCGCAAGAGCTTTACGAAGCAGCCAAGGTTGATGGTGGGGGCCGATGGACGCAGTTCCGCTACCTGACCTTGCCACTCACCAAGGTGCACCTGGGCGTGGTGTTGGTAGTCATCACGATGTGGACCTTGCAGGATGCGGAGACCGTGTATGCCATGACCGAGGGAGGGCCAGGGTACAGCACTGAGGTTGCCGCGGTGCGGCTATTCAAAATGTCGTTCATCAATTTTGACCTCAACACCGGCGCGACCATAGGGGTCATCCTGGTTGTCCTCGGGGTGTTATTCATGTTCGCCTATCTGCGCTTGACCGGCGGAGCGAGGGACTTGCAATGAGTTGCCGGCGCGACGTCCTTTTCTGGGGTGGAGCCGTGGTGGTCCTCGTGGTGACACTGTTTCCTTTCTTGTGGGGACTGCGCACCTCTTTCGCCGGTCGCCTGGACTATCAGTTTGTGCCGCGTACGTGGACCTTGGAGCACTATCGGCAGCTCTTGGTGCGCCCGGAGTTTTTTGTTTACCTGCGTAATAGCCTGGTGGTCTCGGCAGGGTCGATCGCCATCACGCTGGTCGCCTCGCTCCTTGGTGGTTATGCCCTGGCGCGCTTCCGCTTCCGGGGACAAGGGATTGGCGTGGTGCTGATGGTGCTGCCACTTTTGCCCCCGGTTGCGGTGCTGGTGCCGCTCATCGCGTACTTCAACGTCCTCGGCCTTTACAACACCCTGGCGGCGGTCGTCATGGCCAATGTGGTGTTCAATCTTCCGTTCACCGTGTGGATGCTGAGGAACTTTATTGCTGCCAATCCGGTGGAAACAGAAGAGGCCGCGATGCTGGACGGGTGCTCGCGCCTGGGACTGTTGTTCCGGGTTGCCATTCCCATGGCTGCCCCAGGGATGGTTGCGGTGGCGGTGTTTGTCTTTATCAACTCGTGGAACAACTACCTTTACGCGTTTGCCCTCACTTCTTCGCAGCATTTGCGGGTGCTGCCTCAAGGCATCCTCTCCTTCTTGGGGAGCTGGGGGACGTACTGGGGTGGCCTCTCGGCGGCAGGAATGATCGCGTTGCTGCCGCCGGTGACCCTCTTTTTCTTCTTTCAGAAGTGGTTCGTCGCTGGCGTCGTGGGCCAGCAGTTGAAGTGAACCCAGGGTAACCCTGAGGAATAGGTGCAATGAAGTACGGAACAGTGAAAAAGTGGGATCCGATCCGGGGCTTTGGCTTCATCGTCTCGGATGACGATGAAGACTTTTTCGTGCATGTGAATGACCTGGATCCGCGTGTGCGGTCGGGAGGGTTGGAGGAAGGTCAGCGGGTGGCTTTCGATGTCCGGCGCGAAGTGAAGGGTGACCGGGCTATCAACGTCCGCGTCATTGGGTAGGGACACCGAGCACGTGACCAGGGAGGAATTGCTCCGTGCAGTGCCAGAGGCAGGCGCGTTTCCCGTCCTGCCCCGGGCGGACAGGGCGGCGCTTTTGGTCATCGACATGCAGGAAGAGTTCCGGGCGGTGGCCGCGCCAATCATCCCCAAGGTCCGCACTGTGATTGACGCCTGTCGCACCGCCTCGGTGCCGGTCATCTACACGCAACACGGCCACACCGACCCTGTGCATGATGGCGGCATGTTGAGCCAATGGTGGGGCGAGCTCATCATCAAGGGGACGCCTGAATGGGAGATCTTGCCGGAAGTGGCCCCTCTGCCGGATGAGCTGGTTGTTGCCAAGTCCCGCTATAGTGCATTTTACCGCACGTCCCTGGCGCGGACGCTACGGCATCTGCGCATCCGTGACCTGCTCATCGCTGGTGTCATGAGCAACCTCTGCTGTGAGACGACTGCGCGTGAGGCCTTTGTGCGCGACTTCCGTGTCTTTTTCCTAGCGGATGGCACGGCCACAGAAGGCGAAGGGTACCATCACGCCACTCTCCGCAATTTGGCTTATGGCTTTGCCTATCTGCTCACCTGCGATGAGGCGGTAGGGGCCTTAGGGGGGCAGGGCGCAGGCGGCGCGGGCATTACCTGAGGGAAGAGGGTCGTATGCGCATCCGTCGCTTCATTGCCGAGCTATGTAGTTTTAGCCACAGGGCCAGCTGTAGCGCAAACGAGAAGCGGGCTGCTGAGCATCTGCTCACCACGCTGCGCGCCTTGGGAATTCGTGCGTGGATGGAACCCTTTCGCTCCCAAGCGCGGATGACGTGGGAATTGGTGACCATTGTCGCCCTACCCGCGGCGGGCGTCGTTCTTTCGTGGTGGTGGCCAGTGCCTGCGCTGATTGTTGCCATCGCGGGTCTGCTCCTGTTCTGGGGGCACTTTTCCGTTCGCTTCAAGCCGTTGGCTTACCTCTTCTCCCGTGCCACCTCCCACAATGTCCTGGGGAAGATAGAAAACCCGGCGGCTTCTGGGCACGTTGTCCTGAGTGCTCACTATGACACCGCGCGCTCGGGGTTCCTTTGGCATCCCAGGCAAGTGCGAAACTTCCGCCTGAACTTCTTGTTGGGGGCAGGGGTTCTTAGCCTTATTGTGCTGCTGCTTCTGGCGCGAGCCTTAGGGGTGCGCTGGGTAGTGGTGGATGTGCTTCTCGGTCTGGGTCTACTTTACGTGGTGGGGAATATTCTCGTCCTGCTTCACGCCGGTCTTGCCGCGCCGTTGGTGCAAGGGGCAGCAGACAACGCCACCGGTGTGGGGGTTCTCCTGGACCTGGCCGCAACGCTCAAGAAGGAGCCCCTGCACAACTACCAAGTGTGGGTGCTTGCAACTGGGAGCGAGGAAACCGGCCTGCTGGGCATGCGAGATTTTGTTCGCCGTCATGCGCATGAACTCCCGCCCACCAGGACCCACTTTCTCGTGTTCGATTCTCTGGGCAGCGGACAGCTCCACTACTGCGTGGGAGAAGGGATGTTGGATCTCTGTCGGTTTCGCGGTCCCCTGGTGGAGCTTGCGCGTGAGGTTGCCTCGCGGGAACCATTTCGGGAAGTCACCCCCTGGTTCTATCGACTCGCCCAAACCGACGCCCTGGTACCGGCGCGCAAAGGGTACCCCACTCTGCTGTTACTGGCTACGGATGCCGAGGGCCTATTGCCCCATTGGCATTGGCCCACCGATACATTGGACAACGTGGATTTCCGCGTCCCAGAATTGGCCTCACGCTATGCTTTAGAGCTCTTGCGCCGTCTGGATGCCGTAGCGCCCAAGTCCCCTCTGTCTTGACACGGCCAAGCCGGTCCAATCGAGCGGAGCCTGCAGGCCCACCACGCTCCATTTTTGGCCCAAGTCCCTTGGGCCGTGCCTACGTACGGGTGCGAGCCACCAGCACAATACTCACGAGCAAAAAGACCATGTTGCCTAACCAGGCGGCCAGAGCCGGTGGGAGCGTGCCGGTATGCCCCAAGGATTGCCCCATCTTCATCAGGCCGAAGTAGAGGAAGCAGATGACCAGGCTGAAGCCGAACCCAATGGTAACGCCGCTTCGTCGCTTGCTCGAGGCCAATGCCGCGCCGATAAGCAGAATGATGAGGTTGCTAAATGGGAAGGCCAGCTTGAGGTGCAGATCCACCAGCCAACGGTGTGGTTTCCCACCGTTGCGTCGCACTTCGTCGATGAACCGCCGCAGTTCGCCATAGGACATTTCCTCAGGTTCCAGCTGGATGCGTGCGAGCTCCTCGGGCATCAGCTTGAGATCGACTACGTCGCGGGTGGTGAAGGCGAGGGCGTGTTCTCCAAGTGCGGAGAATTCCCTCTCGTAGCCATTTTCCATGCGCCAGCACCCACCTGTCCAGCGCATCAGGGGTGCGTCCAGGCGCCGCCTGAGTGTCGAACCCTGGTACTCCTGGATGGTCACCCGGTAGGCAATGCGTTGCTTGGAGTCATAGTAGCGAATCAGCAGGCGGCGGTCGGCGCGGTCGCGCACGATGAGGTTGGTCATCCGCCGTCGCACATTAAAGTCGTGCTTTTCGATGTAATCGAGCTTTATTTCGCGCTTGCGCCGGTTCGCGGCCGGCGCCACCACCTCGCCTACGAATAGATCCGCCAGGCTCACCACTATGCCCAGTACCACCATGGGCAGTAGAAGGCGGTACAGGGAGATCCCGTTGGCCTTCATTGCCACGAGCTCGTTGTGCTTGGCTAACGTGCCCATGCAGAACAGACTGGCCAAAAGCACGGCCACCGGCAGGCTCATCACCACGATGAAAGGCAGGTAGAGCAGATAGTACTTTGCCACAATGGACCAAGGGACGTTGCGGTCCAGAAAAGCGTCCAGCTGTTCCACCAAGTCTACGATGATGAAAATGAGGGCGAAGGCAACCAGGGCGAAGGCCAGGTTGCTCAGAAAGCGGCGGGCTATGTAGCGGTCGAGGATGCGCACCTTGATCCTTCGGCGTATGCCATTATCCGCGGAAAAGCGATGTCAATGGGAAGCCCATGCGCTGGAGCCGTTCCTCGTGGGTGCGCAGGAAGTCGCCCACCACGTTGCTTGTCACGACAAATGTGATGCCGTAGTTGATCAGCTTGAGCTCCTCCACGAACACATCCCCCACATAGGGAACGTCAGACTCTGAGGCAGGCGGCACTGTCTCCGCAGCCGGCACCAGCAAATACTGAGAATCGTAGGCCGCTGAGGTGGCCATCCCCACGTATTCCATGGCTCTCTTGGCGCCGTCCAAACGCACCACTACGCCTCCGGAGTAGCCGCGATTGAAGGCGATGTCCAACATGAACCTCCCCTTGCCGCGCGAGGGACTCACCAGGCCACGGGTGACGGCGAAAAACCCTTTGGGGAAACCCAGCACGTACACTTCCTGCCCCAGCTTTAGACTTCCAGCATCCCCAAAGGGGCACGGCAGGGGTGCCTCGGCCAAATGCTGCTCTGACCTCGACGTCTTCAGGAGCGCGATGTCATTTTCCCGGTCGTTCGCAATTAACTCGCCGACTGTCCATTCGCCGCTCCGGTGAAAGATGAAGACATCCTGACGGTACCTCACTGAGAGCGCGCGGAGATGGTTGGTGGGACGCTTGTTCTCGTCCAAGTAGTAGTGGCGGATGGTGTCGGCAAAGTCCAGCACGTGATTGCAGGTGAGCACCACCATCTCGCGTTGATTCTGCAGAAGCACTACCCCTGTGCCTGCGACTGAGTTACTGGTAAGCTTTTGCTCGGCAGGAGGCGGCGCCGTAGCTGCCGGCAGCCGGAACGACGACGGTCGGGGATAGTACCAAGTGCGGTAGTAGGCGGAGGAGGTGATTTTTACCACGGACAATTCGAGCTCCGCCAATCGTCGAACGCGCCCCTCTTCGTTTGTTTGGACCCCGATGGTGGTGGGCGCGACGCGTGCGCAGGAGGCTACGGTGGCACAGAGCAGCAGCATACGAAAGGCACGCATGAACTGGCGGTTCATGAGGCCCCCTTTTTGAATATGGTCCGCAACTTAGCAAAGTCGATGAGTATTGTTTCTCGCGCTGAGCGCATCAGCAGCGCAATACCAGCCGCTCCCACCAGGATGTCCGCCGACCACATGGCCCAGAAGGGACTAATAATGCGCCTGTCGGCTAGCTCTTCGCCGCCAATGAGGAGCGCCCAGTACAACAGAAAGAAAAAGAGGCTAATACCCCCGCCCACTGCCCAACTCCCGCGATGAGCCATAATCCCCAAGGGAGCGCCAATAAGCACGAACACCACACACGCGACGGGGATGGAATACTTCTTGTGCACTTCGACCATGAGTTTGCTGATGCTTCTCTCGAGCGACTCGATATTCAAGAGGGCGTCGCGAATAGCAGTCAAGGTACGAACCTCCATCTGGGAAAGACCAGGTAGGTCGCCCTTTTCGCGGGTACCCGGATCCCGTGTGCGAAGTACTCTCTCAATGTCTTGTGCCCGCAGCTGACTGGGTTTCTTACCCCCGAGGAGAGAAGAGAGCTTGTCGCCGTGTGGCGCACTGAGCGCCTGCCGGATTCTGTCCGCTTGGGCAGCGATGAGCTCGCGTTTTTGTTTCACTTCCCGTAGCATGGTGCGGGCGCTCTTTTCGCGGTCGCCTCGGTATTCCGATTGGCTGCGGCTCAACACCAAACCAGGCACCTCGGGGGTTACTCGCAGGTGCGGAAAGTACACGTGCACGTACTCCCCTAGCTTGCGAAAGTCCACCTTCTCAATCCTGCCGTGGTAGAGATCAAGGGTAAGAGCGCCTTGCGTGCGATCCACGTGGATCTCCCCGCTGTCGGCGAATACTGTTTGGGTCACATCCGGCTCGCTGTAGTCGTCGACGACTACGCCCCAGAGTTTGGAGTATCCTTCTGACTCCTTGATGGCCCGCGCGCTCAGGTGCAATGTGGGACTGACTTCAAAGACCACGCCGGGTTCAAGCGTAAGCGTCGGGCGTTTGCGGGCGATGTCGCCGGTGAGCAGCCTGGCACGGTGGTTCATGTCCGGGAGGATGCTGTTGCCAAACCAGATGCAGAACACACACAATGCGCCTGCTGCCACCAGGACTGGTGCGGTGATACGGTAGAGGCTAACCCCACTGGCCTTGATGGCGACAATCTCGTTGTCCGATGACAGTCGTCCGAACGCCATCAACACGGCCGGCAACACGGCCATCGGAATGGTAAGCGCCAGGATCCAGCCCATGTGCAGCGCAAAGTACTCCACAATCACCCGGAACTCGAGGCCGCGGCTCAACAAACGGCCGAGCTCCCGAAAAAGGATGTTGAGCAGGAAGAACAGCGTGATGACGAAAAAGGAAAAGACGAATGGACCGATGTGTTCGCGAACGATATAACGCGGCAAGATTAGCATCTGCCATCTCGCTCCTTTGCTTTGCGCCAAAATATACCAAATCCCGCAGCTGTTTCCAAAGGATTTTTGCTGGGTTAGGTGGTTGCCATAGCCGAAGTTTTTGCTTGATAAAGTGCCTTGGTTTTGCCAAATTGCACAGGCAATCATCGGTCGGACAGTGACCCTGAGTGCTCGGTGCCTTATGAACCAAACCTATGAGCTTCAGCCTGTGTTTGAATCGGCGAAAGCTGAGGTGGTGACATACGACCTGGCGCTTGCCTTGGACTGGGAGTACGATTGGGACTTTGTCCGTTTGATCGAGCGCCACGCAAAAGCGCTGGGTCTAAGCACTTTCGTCGTCTGGAAGAACAACCTGGCGGCGACGGTGGAGCTGGTGCGCGCAGGAAGAATGCGCATCCGTTTTCTTATTGACCGGGCTAGCGATGCCGCGCACGAGTTTTACCCCCTGCAACTCTTAGTGGCCGAGCAAGGTGGCGAGGTGCTTGAACCGCTTGAAAAGCTGCGTTGGGCCTCAGACAAGGCCACCATGCATCTGGAGTTTATCGCCAATGGTCTACACACGCCCTTCACCATCATCCTGCCACCATTTGATTCCACCGAGGAAGTGCGCTTGTCCGTGGCTGAGTTGGCTCACCTTGGTCGGCCATTCGTGGTCAAGCCGGCCAACACCACTGGCGGGGGTATTGGCGTGGTGGAAGGGGCAGAGACTCTCCAGGATGTGCTAGAAGCACGCCAGGAGCACCGCTACGACAAGTACCTCTTGCAGCAAAAAGTGGTTCCCCTCGAGCGTGATGGTCACCAGTTCTGGTTCCGTGGCTACTTTGCTTGTGGGCTGACAGAGTGCGCGTGGTGGAATGACCGCACTCACCTCTACCAGGTGCTTACTCCCGACGAGGTGGAGCGGTATCAACTGGCGCAACTCTTTGCTATTGTCGAGAAGATAGCCGCAATATGCCGTTTGCGCTTCTTTTCCACCGAGATCGCCTTGGACCGGCAGGGGGTGTTTGTGGTGATCGACTATGTGAACGAGCTCTGCGACATGCGCCTGCAGTCGCGTTACGCGGACGGTGTTCCGGATGAGATAGTCGATCGCATCGCCAGCCGCTTGGCTGCATATGTGCGTGAGTTCCTGGACGGTTCAAGCAGGGCCCAGGCGACTAGCGCGGGTCACGCGAGGAAGGACGATCTCCACTCAGGGGGAGGCTTAGAGACGGAAGGCTAAGAGCGCACGCCGCGGGAGCGCGCGGTACACAGCTTTGGCGTCGGCGCGGGGAATCGTGATGCTCACCACCAGGGGTGCCATCGGTGGTTGCCTGCGGGAGAGGCCTGCCATGTCGGTGAGGAGCACCTTGAGGCGATGGTTTGCCTCGACGGTCCGCTTTCGCCACCGGCCCGCAGCCGACAGCTGTTCGCTCTGACAGACTTTGACAGTGAGGTTGCGCGTAAAGTCCAAGACAAATGCCACGTCGCCGCTGTCGGGGGGAGGAGTCATGTTGGCGAGCTTTTCTGCCTCGATGGTATCCTTTGGTGCATCCACCTTCTTGATGGGCGCTTTGGCGATGGTGCCATACTCCCGCTGCAGGACAAAAGGACGCGCAACCCAGTCGCCGAGCAGGGGGGAGCGCTGAGCCCTGTGCAGCGCGCCGCTCAACTTGTACCGCTCTATCCTGCACACGCGCACGGGTACCCCCTTGATATCTAGGGTCAGCAGGCTGTCCACGAGGTCGATACTCAAGGCCACGGAGTCGGTCTTGGCGATGACTAGTCGGTTCTTCAGGAATGCTTCTTCCACAAGAAGTGGAAGAAGCGATGGGTCTGGTTGGGGCCCTGTTTTCTGGTGTGCAGGACTGGTTCTCTCGAGAGGGAGTGGGCTTCGCACCGCCGGCCATACCACGAATAGAGCCAAGACGACTAGCGTCGGCAGAAGCAGGACTATCAGCCTCACCCAGAACAACACGCTGGGTTTTACTGCCTGCCTTTCTCCGGCCCTGGGGAGGTGGTCACTGTCCTGGCCTATGTTTCTCCTGTGGCGCCGCATCTCAGTATACGAATATCCGTGAGCCTTCCTGTAACTTGTGGTAGACGACGCGCAAATCTTCATCCCCAAGGCGCACACATCCGTGGGTGACGGGCATGCCCAGAAGGCGTTTGTAGAGGGTTCCGTGCACCAGGTAGCCATCACCAAAGGCAAGGGCGTATTCGCCGAGCACGCCGAATTCAAACCGGTCCGGATGCATGGGCGGCGGCGGCTCGCGTCCCTCCTCAATAAAGGCCCAGTCGGGTTTGCGCCAAACCGGAGCTTCCAGCTTGCTGTGGACCCGGAACATGCCGCGTGGCGTCCTGAAGACCCACGTGCGTTGGTCTCCGGCACGTAACATCACGTAGCTGCCGGTGGAGCAGATCCCTTCGTGTACCAGCCGGTCGCCCGCCTTGACGAAGATGCGGTTATTGGCCGTATCGACGATCAGATAGTGCCCAGAAGGCGTAAGCTGCTTAAACCTTCGACGAAGCTCTGTCACGCTGCGCTGTAGTTGACGCTGCTGGGCTTTCACCGATGATCCGGAAGCTGCTGACGTTTGTTTTGGCCGGACCCTCATTGTGAGCAGTTCGAGCGTACTCTCCGCTACTGGGGACACAAACAGCACCACCGCGCCAAGAAGCAGCCCTAAGCACGCAGTAAAGATCCAGTGTGCCGTGCCTCTTTTTGGCACAAGCGCTGGCGGGAGACCCTGCTCAGACAGAGGCCCTATTTCGGCATTCTCGAACATCGGCTGTTTTTCTGAGTTTTTGGGTTATGCCTTTTTTTACTTCATTTTGTGCCCAGCACACCTTGGTGGTTCCCGAAGAAAGCTTCCCACGATCGCAATGAGCCCACGATAGTCACTCGTGTTCCCACATCCACCATGCTGTAGAGCCGATCCATGTCCCTATTGGTGAGAGCCACGCAACCATTGGTCCAATCGAATCCTTTTCCTCCTTCGCCGTGGATCTCGATCAGGCCCCCGATCTGAGCCCCTGGCGGCAAAAGTCCCCTTTCCTTCTTAACCCTGAATTCGCGCATGTCATTTTCGTTGGGGTAATTCAACACGAGGGCCTTGTAATAGATGGTTGAACGGCCGGACTTCTTTCGGGTTACCAGGTAATGACCTTCTGGGGTGGCGTTGTCTCCGCGGCGTTGCTTGTGCCCCACCCAGTTAGCACCTAGCTCGACAGGAAACTCCGCTGCCACCTTGCCGTTCTGATACACTCGGCAAAGGTGTGCGAATTTGTCGATAATTATGACGGAGCAATGATTCTCGTTGGAATAGGAGATGGTTTCCTGCGCCCATTGTCGCCAGGTGGGGACATTGGCGAAATAGGCACGGAGGGCCGAGGCGGATCCGTTACCAGCAGCCTCGATTGCCTCTTTGGCCTCGCGCAGCCTTTGCCCAGCGCGAACGAGATCTCCGCGCGCCCGCGCATGCTGAGCCTCGTGCAACAATAATTCGCTGCGTACTGCGCGCTCCCGAAATTGGGTATTGCCCGGTAAGTCGCGGTAAGTGGTGCGGTAAAGTTCGATCTGTTGTTGTGCTGTTTTGGCCAGCCCCTCTGTGACCAGCGTGAGGGAATCTCGCACTGCGATGGCTCTTTCACGAGCTCGCATTGCCAATGCCTCAGTCTGCTGGGCCAGTCGTTCGGCTTCGGCAAAGTCCCTGAGAAAGAACCACTGGCGTCTTTGTTCGCGGAAAGCGCGTAAGGTGTAATTCCAGTAGCGCTCTGCTTGCGCCCAAAGCCGCGGGGCGTAAGTTTGGGCCTCCGCGGTGCTCGCAGCGGCCAAGGCAACCCTCGCCTTTTCCAAGGAGGCCACCGGTGGTCTGGGGCGCGTGAACCATAATATGGATATGGTGGCGAGGGTGCAAAGACACGAAATCAGTGCCAAGACAGGCAGCCAGCGGGTTAACCGCGATGCACCTTGAGGAGTTGTGTTGCGCTGAGTGTAAGGAGTCCACATCATCGATGGAGCGTTTCCGGTCCGGTAAGGGCGCAAAAAAGCCTCGTTCCGCAAAGCGAGGGTCCCCTGGGTCAACGGAACGAGGCTTTAGACTAATAGCCCACCAAAACTACTTCCTGGTCAGTGCAGCCTTCTTGCTGATGACTTCCTTCAGCTCTGCCGTGAGGGCATTGGCCTTATCCAAGGCAGCCTTTGCCTTGTCGCGAGCGGTCAGGTAGTCACCCTTCTCAATGGCAGCGGTCGCCTCGGCGATGGTGGTGTCCACCACATTGATGTCATTCTTGATCAGTTCCAAAGCCTGGCGGCCTTCCTTGCCACGCGGGGCTTTCACCAGCAGCTTCTTGGTCTCTTTCACTGCGTCGGTCGCCTGCTGAATCAGGCCGGTCGCTTCGTTCTTTACCTCTTCCTTCTTTGCAACTGCAGCCTCCGCTGCCTCTTTCGCCTTCTCTTCAGCAACCTGCAAGAGGTGGTTGGCTAAGGCGTACTTGCGGAAAAGGGCGAACTTGGAGTTCTGCTTCTCGATCTCCGCCATTGCGGCCTTCAGAGAGTCCGCAGCGGCGTTGTACTGCGCTGGGACGTACCGGTTAGCCTCCGCATCTTGCGCCGCCTTGAGGGCAGCGTTCACTGCGTCGATGCGCGCCTGATCGGGGGCCTTAGCACAACCGGCAATAAGCCCCAGCACCGCGACTGCGGCCACCAGCGACAACAGGATTCGGGTCTTCATGTCTCAACACTCCTTTCCTTTGATTCGACATCACATTACCAAGACCAGATGTTTCCCCCTGATCTCCCTCTATACAAAACATGCCCTCGCTTTTCCTCCCCAAAGGTACTTTCCCCTTTGCATTTTGCCAATTTTTTTCGTACCTTTGCCCCCGTCGCAGATGGCGACCTGAACAGCTGAAAGCCTAACAAAGAGCGTGCCACGTCCGCGATGTGGTCGGCTAACTGCTTACGTTGTCAAGCGGTTAGGGGTAGACCACCGCAGGGTTTTTGTCCGCCTTTGGCAACCGTTTCTTATCAAAATGAAAACCATGGCCCATTTTGGGCGAACAAACACTGTCAAACTGATAAACGCCTTTCTGTGTGGAGGGTTCCCGCCTGGCAAGCAAAAATCTCCGGGCCATGCAGGAGAATTGAAAGGCTTGGTGGGTTGCAGTTACTAAGCGAAAGGAGGAGGAACGTGCCTCACTGGCTTTGACGAGGTCAGTGAGGAAGACTATGCCTACATTGGACGAGATCGTCCGCGAGCATGTAGACACCCTGGTGGAGAGCGCTACGGAAACGTTAGTCACCTCCCGGTGGGGTGCCGATCTGGACCTGCCCAGTGAGCTGTACACGAAGATACTTCGGGGCATTTTCACCTATTTGGAGCGTGACCTGCGGGGTGCTCAGCGTCAGGGACCTGGCTATCAACTCACCAGGTTCTACCTGCGTGAGTTCCAGTCGAACCAGCGCCTGAAGCACAATTTCCACGCCCAATTGGCTATTCTCGGGGCTGCGCGCATTGTGCTCAACCACTTTCTGGTGAACACCACTCTTGATCTGAGTGGTGACTTTGAAGAACAGTTTGCTCTACTGCAGCGGGCTTTCGATACCACCCTCATCTTCCTCAGCGAGTGGTGGGGCAAAGTGTACCAAGAGCTGCGCGCCAAGGATCAGCAGCTCATCAATGAGCTGAAGATTGTCAAGAATGACTTGCAGCGGCAGCTTGACGTCATCTATCAAATCATCAAGGAGTATCCGCTGGGGGTGGCCGATTGCGACGCAGATCTGCACGTGCTGCACTGGAATCCCATGGCGGCTCGCCTTACCGGTTTTGCACCGGGCGATATCCTCAAAAGGAACATACTAGAGCTTTTCCATGGCCGTTCGCGCGAGCTGTTCCTGCGCGAAATTCAATCCGGACGCGGCCGGCGCCATAACCTTCAGCTCCACATCTATCGGAAAGGGGGGGACTACCTGCCAGCGATGGTGTCCATCGCCCGCCTGAGGCAGCCCTCTATCGGCAACGTGTACTACATCATCAGCTTTCAAGAGTTGGGAGAGCAGGTGCGATTTGCCTCGCGCATCCGGCAGATCGATCGCCTCACCGCCATCTCCCGCCTGACCAGTGCTATGATGCACGACATCCGCAACCCGCTCAACAACATCGGACTGCATGTGGAACTGCTGGAGCGGCTGCTCGCACAGAGCCCAAACGGGCTTAGCCCGGAGGTGTCGGAGCTTGCGCACAAGATCCAGGGCCAAATTCAGCAACTCACCGACAGCCTAAATCACTACTTGGCCTACACCCACCTTGCGGAGTTGAATATGGTGCCGGTGGAGTTAGTGGGGCAGATCGCCGCCTGGGTTCAGGATGCTACCTATGAGGCGGCAATCCGAAAGGTGCGCGTGCATTTTACGCAGCCATCGTGGTCCTGCTGGGTCATGGCCGACTGGGTGCAGTTGCGCAGGGTCTTTGTAAACATCTTTACCAACGCCCTGGAGGTGCTCAACGGCGCTGGCGACATCTGGATCTCCGTACGGAGGGCGGGGAGAAGGGTCGTAGTAGGAATACGTGACAACGGGCCTGGCATCGAAAGTGAACACCTGAAAAGGGTTTTTGAGCCTTTCTTCACCACCAAAGGGCGAGGCGTGGGGCTGGGCCTGTTCGTCTCGCGCGAAATCGTGGCCGCCCACGGGGGGCGCATCACGTGCAGCTCGCAGCCGGGGCGCGGGACTCTCTTTTCGGTGAGCTTGCCGCAGGTACAGCAAGGAGAAATACCGGGTGAGTGAGCTCCATATTTTGCTTGTCGACGACGACGTGGATGCGCTCCATGCCCTGGAAAAAGGGTTAGCTTCGGAGCGGTACCGGCTCAAGACGGCCACTTCCCTGACTGGCGCCTTAAAGGCCCTGGAAGCCGAAGATGTGGACATCGTGGTCACCGACCTGAAGCTGAGGGACGGCTCGGGGTTGGAGGTGGTGAACTATGTGCAGGAGCATCGTCCTCAAGTGGCCGTGATTGTGATCACCGCCTACGGCTCAGTGGAAACGGCAGTGGCCTCCATCCGGAGCGGCGCCTACGATTACCTGGTGAAGCCCTTCCGTATGGCCGATCTGCAGCGCCTCTTGGACCGGCTGGGGGAAACCATCATCCTGCGCCGTGAAAACGAACGCTTGCGTGAGCAACTTGAGCTTTCCCAGGCAGCCCCACGCTTGGTCGCCGTCAGTCCCCGTTTCAGGCGGGTGGTGGAATTGGCCAAAGAGGTTGCGTCTTCGCGCAGCACCGTGCTCATCACGGGCGAGACCGGAACAGGAAAGGAGCTCATCGCCGCCACCATTCACTACCACAGCCCCAGGGCCAGCAAAGCGTTTGTGAAAATCAACTGCGGCGCCATTCCCGAAAACCTGCTCGAGGCAGAGCTCTTTGGTTATGAGCGAGGAGCCTTCACTGGCGCGGTGCGCCAGAAAAAGGGCAAGATCGAGTTGGCCGAGGGCGGCTCGCTGTTCCTCGATGAGATCGGAGAGATCACTCCGCCAATGCAGGTGAAGCTGCTCCGTTTCTTACAAGACGGGGAGTTCGAACGCCTTGGCGGGACGGTCACCCTCAAGGTGGATGTTCGCATCATCGCCGCTACGAATGCCGATCTGGAAAAGAAGGTGGAAGAGGGTTCATTCCGGGAAGACCTCTACTACCGGCTTAACGTCATCGGAATCGAGGTTCCGCCGCTACGAGAACGGCAGGAGGATATACCCTTCTTGGTGCAGCACTTTATCGAAAAGTATAACAACTTGAACGGCAAGAACATTCAGGGTGTGGAACCAGAGGTGATGAAGCGCCTCATGAGCCACCCCTGGCGGGGCAATGTGCGGGAATTGGAAAACATGGTGGAGAGGGCTGTGGTGCTTTCCCGGGAAAACCTGCTCCGCCTGTACCATTTTCCTGCCCTTGCGGCTCGCCCGGACGCTGCGGAGCGAGACATGGGCCTGGAGGTGGGGATGTCATTCGCCGAAATCGAGCGCGTCGCCCTCCAGAAGACCCTCGAATTCCACAATTTCGACAAACAGAAGACGGCGCGCGTGCTCCAGATTGGCCTAGCCACGCTGTATCGGAAGATCAAGGAGTATAACCTGGAGCCGAAAGAGTGACGGGGTGCTCCTTCCTGCCCCCAGGAACGATGCCCGCCTTGCTGCGCAAGCCCCGATGTTTTCCATCATCTCAATTTGATAGCTTTGTGCCCCCCCACGGAGAAGTCATTTTCATTCTGAGAATTGCCCTTCCGCGTCATCTCTTTTTGTGCCCTGTGGACCTGCCCTAAACAGCTGATAAGTAATCGATTGAGGCAAGCCGAAAATTCTGGCACGGTCATTGTAAGCATAACAGTGACAAGAAAGGAGGGTAGATTCCGCCCCCTTGTAGGGCGGGCACTCACGCAATGAAGATAGTTGTCACCTTCAGCAGCAAAGAAGGACTCTTGGCGGAATACCGCAAGAGTTTCGGCGGCAATGGGGCAGATGCCATTCCCCCCGATTTTTTTGCGGAAGGAGATTCTTTCGAGACCATTCAGGCCGTGATAGAGGCCTTGCGCGCTGGGGGGCACCAGGTGGAAGGCGTGGAGGGTGATGGGAGAGTGGGGGCCGAATTGGAGCGATGGCGCCCCGACTTGGTCTTCAACATGGCCGAGGGGCTCTTTGGCGATTTCCGCGAATCGTATGTGCCCACGGTGTGCGAGCGTTTGGGTATCCCATATACCGGTTCTGACCCTTTGACTCTGGCCTTGTGCCTCAATAAGGCCAGGGCTAAGGAGATTCTGAGTTACTACGGCGTTGCCACCCCGCGTTTTACGGTGGTCCGGCCGGGTGAAGCCATAGAGCTCACGGACTTGCGCTTCCCGGTCATCGTCAAACCGGTCTCTGAAGGGAGCAGCAAGGGGGTGTTCAACGACTCGGTGGCGGATGACGCAACTCAGGCTCAGGAACGGGTGAAGATGTGCCTGGCTACCTACCGGCAGCCAGTTTTGGTGGAGGAGTTTCTCTCAGGCGACGAGTTTACGGTAGCGATGTGGGGCAACGGCAGTGAAGTAGAAGTGTTGCCCATCATTGAAATCGTGTATGACCAACTCCCTGCAGGCGCGCGTCCGCTGTACTCCTACGAAGCAAAGTGGATCTGGGACACGCCGGAGCGCCCCCTGCGGATGTTTGAATGTCCGGCACGCCTGCCTGAGGCCGCGAGGCAGGAGATTGAACAGATGGTGAAGCGTGCCTATCAGGTGTTACACGTGCGTGACTGGTGTCGGGTGGATGTCCGGGCAGACGAAGAAGGACGTCCGCACATTCTGGAGCTCAACCCGCTGCCAGGAATCCTGCCCAGGCCTGAGGACAATTCTTGCTTCCCGAAGGCGGCACGCACGGCGGGGTACACCTATCAGGAGATGATCAACAGGGTCGTTGAAATCGCTGCCGCGCGGTACGGGATGCAAGTTAAATGAGCGAGAAAGGCACGAAACTTCGGGTCCTGGTGGCCTATAACGAGGTGGACCTGGCGGGCGATAGCCATCCGGACCAAATCTCGGAGGCGGCCGTCAAGCAAGAGGCCCAGGCCGTGTACGAGGCCTTGCGCCGACTGGGGCATCGTGCCGGGTATTTGCCGGTCAGCGATATTCGGCGTGCAATGACCCAGGTGGAAAAGAGCCGGCCAGATGTCATTTTCAACCTGTGCGAGGGCTACCGGGGCCGGGCGCAGCATGAGTTAGCCGTTGCCGGCGTCTGGGAGCTGCTAGGCGTCCCGTACACGGGCAACCCGCCCTTGACCTTGGGCCTGGCGCAGAATAAGGTGGTGGCAAAGCGGCTTTTTGCAGCAGCCGGGATCCGTACGCCAGCATATCGCGTCTTTACCGCGCCACCGGAGGAAGGGATTCTCGGCCTCAATTTTCCAGTAATTGCCAAGCCCTCTCAAGAGGACGCAAGCCTGGGGATATCTCCTGACTCCGTAGTGCAGGACGTGCGGCAGCTTCGGCACGTGACGAAGGCTTTGCTGGAAAGGTATCGCCAGCCGGTTCTGGTAGAAGAGTTTATCGACGGGCGCGAGTTCAATGTCAGCCTGTTGGATGGCGATCCGCCAACAGTCCTGCCTATGTCGGAGATTGACTACTCCCAGGTACCTGTGGGTATACCGCGCATCACCAGCTACGAGGCTAAATGGCTGCCAGAACACCCGCTCTATCGCGGCACGCCGGCGATCTGTCCAGCCCAAGTGGAAGGAAGGCTCCGGCGCAAGTTGGAACAAATCGCTGTGCGGGTGTTCCAGCTCCTACACGGCCGGGACTACGGTAGGGTGGACATGCGTGTGGACGCCAAAGGCTCAGTGTATGTGTTGGAGTTCAATCCGAATCCGGACATATCGCCTGATGCCGGTTATGCACGCGCCCTGCGGGCAGCGGGAGTGACCTTTGAGGAGTTTGTGAGTCGCCTGCTTACCTACGCACTACAGAGGGGTCGGAATGGTCGTAATTAGAAAATTGCAGCCGGAGGATCGAGCTGCGGTGTACGAGATCCTCCAGCAGACAGACATGTTTACCATGGCCGAAGTGAACGTGGCTATGGAATTGATCGACACCTACCTCTTCAACAAGGAGCAGAAAGACTACCTCGTCTATGCAGCGATTGCCGACAATGACCAGGTGGTAGGATATGTGTGTTTTGGTCCAACGCCTGCAACTGAGGGGACTTTCGACCTGTATTGGATTGCGGTATCACCGACGATGCAAAACCGAGGCATTGGCAGGCAGCTTTTAGAATTCGTGGAGGACTATGTGAAGAGTCAGAACGGCCGCCTTATCATCATTGAGACCTCGTCCCAGAGGAAGTATCTGCCAACGCAGCAGTTCTACTTGCGCAACAACTACACCATCGAGGCGCGCATCAAGGATTTCTACCGTCCGGGTGACGATAGGCTGATCTTTGCCAAGCGCCTCAACGCACTGCCTGAAGGAGGGCAAAGACCACATGGAAAGTTGGCAACGACAACTGCAGCAGAGCATCAGTAGCGCAGAGCAACTGGCCAAGAAGTTTAACATTCCTGTGGAGGAGCTAGAGAGAGTAGCACGCCACTTCAAGATCCGCATTACCCCTTACTACCTCTCGTTGATAAAGAGCAAGGGGGATCCACTCTACAAGCAGGTGGTACCCGATGTACGCGAGCTGGAGGATAGTCAACTTTTCGAGGACCCGCTCGCCGAGGACAGGGACTCGCCGGTCAACAACATCGTGCATCGCTATCCGGACCGGTGTCTGTTCTTGATTTCCCACGTGTGTGCCTCTTACTGCCGTTTCTGCACGAGGAAACGGAAGGTGGGCGATCCGAGCAAAATCAGCATGAAGTACATTGACGAGGGGCTTGACTACATCGCCCAGCACCCCGAGATTCGCGATGTCATCCTCTCGGGCGGCGATCCGCTCCTGTTGAGCGATGAGATGCTCGGCTTCATTCTGCAGAAGCTTAGGCGCATCCCGCATGTGGAGATTATCCGCATTGGTACGCGCGTCCCTTGTTTCCTCCCGCAGCGCGTGACCGTAAAGCTCGCCAGGATGCTCAAGAAGTTCCACCCCCTGTACGTGAATGTTCACTTCAATCACCCCGATGAGCTGACCCCGATCGCCGTGAGGGCGCTGGCGCGCCTAGCTGACGCAGGGATTCCTTTGGGCAACCAGACCGTGCTGCTCAAGGGCGTCAATGATGACCCGGAGGTGATGAAGCGGCTGGTGCAAAAGCTCTTGCAGGCGCGGGTCCGCCCGTACTATATTTACCAGGCGGACATGGTGTTTGGCACGGAGCACTTCCGCACCAGGGTGGAGAAGGGGCTGGAGATCATCAAGGCATTGCGGGGCTGGACGTCGGGCCTGGCTGTGCCCCACTTCGTCATCGATGCCCCGGGTGGTGGGGGCAAGATTCCGCTCCTGCCTCACTATGTGTTGGCCATGAATGACGACGAGGTCGTGTTGCGCAACTATGAGGGGCGAGTATTCCGCTACCGTCAGCCCGGCCCAACCCGCTGCCCTGTAGAGCCGGCGCCTGTAGAGCTGGTCCACGAGGACGGCGAACTTGTCTCGTAGCGGGTGTCGCTTCACGGCTTCTTAATTGGCAAGTGTCTTTGTCGCGGCTCTTTGCCGGCGAGGTGAGGCAATGGAGAAGTACATCCGCCAGGCTTTGGAGGGCGGGGCAACGTTCTGTAGGGAGATTCCCGTCTCGGCAGTGAGCGTGGCAGAATGGGTACGGTTAAAGTGCCAGTTCGGATGCGGAGGGTACGGCGAATGCTTGACGTGCCCTCCTTACAGTCCCACCCCTGCGGTCACGCGTCGCTGGCTGAGCGAATACCACCGTGCCCTGCTTTTGCGCTTTGACCGCAATCCCGCCGAACGAGAGGAGGAGGTGCGCCTTCTTAGCCGCAAACTGGGAGCGGAGTTAGAACGCCAGCTTTTTCTTGATGGCTTCTACAAGGCCTTCGCCCTGGGGGCAGGACCTTGCCCACTTTGTGGCACGTGCGATACCACGCGGCCGTGTATCCACCCGCGGTTGGCGCGTCCGGCAATGGAGGCATGCGGCATTGACGTGTACGCGACCGTGCGCAATCTGGGCCTGAAGTTGGAGGTGGTCACCTCTGAGCAGGCCTGCTACGACTTGGTTTCGCTGGTGCTGGTCGACTGAATTGTGGTAGCCTGCGAGATTGCACGCTTTGCGCCTGTGAGGAGAAATGGCCTCATTTTTCGGACGGTGCAAAGGTGGACGGCGTCCGCATCTGGACGCCGATTCTGTATACAAGACGCGCACAAAAGTGCTGTAGATCGTGGGCCGACGATGGAGACACGCAAGGCAAAACTCATACTTGAAGACGGCACGCAGTTTACCGGCTGGTCTTTTGGGCATCCTGCCCCTGCGGTGGGGGAGGTGGTGTTTACCACCGGCATGGTGGGCTATCCGGAGTCGTTGACCGACCCGTCGTACGCCGGACAGATCCTGGTGTTGACCTATCCGTTGGTGGGGAACTATGGCGTGCCCCCCGACGAGCCCGAAGGTGTGGTCCATTCAAGCTTCGAGTCCGAGCGAATCCACGTGTCAGGACTGGTTGTGGCAGAGGTGTGCGAGGAGCCGAGCCATTGGCAAAGCGCGCGTTCCTTAGACGCATGGCTGAAGGCGGAAAGGGTACCCGGCATCTTTGGCGTGGATACCCGCATGCTCACCAAACGCCTGCGGGAAAGGGGGACCATGCTGGGCAAGCTTGTCGTAGGCACCGGACGCGAGCCAGCCTTCTGGGACCCGAACAAGGAGAACTTGGTGAGCCAGGTCAGCGTCAGGGCACCGCAGCAGCTGGGAGACGGGGACAAGAAGGTCGTCCTGATCGATTGCGGGTGCAAACACGGCATTCTGCGCAGCTTACTGGCGCGAGATGTGAGCGTGCTCCGTGTGCCCTGGGACTATGACCTGAGCGGACAGGACTTTGATGGCGTAGTCATCTCTAACGGACCTGGGGATCCCAAGATGGCTCGAGGCACAATCTTCAGGTTGCGTCGTTTGCTCGAAGGGCACAAACCCATCTTGGGCATTTGTCTGGGTAACCAGCTACTGGCGCTGGCTGCCGGCGCAAACACCTACAAGCTCAAATTTGGCCATCGTAGCCAAAATCAGCCTTGTATCGAGGTTGGCACCAAACGCTGCTTCATCACGTCACAAAACCACGGTTATGCGGTGGATACTCGGACCCTTCCAGAAGGCTGGGAGCCTTGGTTCGTGAATGCCAATGACGGCACCAATGAGGGGGTGCGCCATCGCAGCAAACCGTTCATGGGCGTCCAGTTTCATCCGGAGGCATCGCCGGGACCTGTAGACACCGCTTTCCTTTTTGACCAGTTCGTGAGTGTGCTGTGAGCGTGCAGTTGCCCAAAAAAGTCCTTGTTCTGGGAAGCTCGGCGCTGAAGATCGGCGAGGCCGGGGAGTTCGACTACTCCGGCAGCCAGGCGGTCAAAGCGCTCAAGCAAGAGGGGATTGCGGTGGTGTTGGTGAACCCCAACATCGCCACCATTCAGACGTCCGACTATTTGGCAGACGAGGTTTACTTCTTGCCGGTTACTGCCGAATTCGTAGGCAAGGTGATCGAGAAGGAACGGCCGGACGGCATCCTGTTGGGTTTTGGCGGGCAGACTGCACTCAACTGTGGGCTGCAACTTTACGACAGTGGAGTTCTGGAGCGCTATGGGGTGCGGGTGCTCGGTACGCCTGTGGAGGCGATTCGGAACACCGAGGACCGCGGGCTGTTCGTGGAGTGCCTCACGCGCATAGGTGTCAAGACACCGCGCAGCCAGGCGGTGACTTCCATAAATGAAGCCGTGAATGTAGCCGCCCAGATCGGCTATCCAGTCATGGTGCGTGTGGCCTACGCCTTGGGAGGTCTGGGCTCGGGTGTGTGTGAGGACGAACAGGCTCTGCGGGAGCGAACCAGCAAAGCCTTCTCCTTTACCCCCCAGGTGCTCATTGAAGAATTCCTGGAAGGGTGGAAGGAGATTGAATACGAGGTGGTGCGGGACCAGTATGATAACTGCATCACCGTGTGCAACATGGAAAACTTCGACCCGATGGGGATCCATACGGGCGAGAGCATCGTGGTCGCCCCGAGCCAGACCCTCAACAACCGCGAATACCACCTCCTCCGCGAGGTTGCCATTCAAGTGGTGCGCAATCTGGGGATTGTGGGCGAGTGTAACATCCAATTTGCGCTGCACCCCACCAAGGAAGACTATCGGGTGATCGAGGTGAACGCACGTCTTTCGCGCAGCTCTGCGCTCGCCTCCAAAGCCACTGGCTATCCCCTGGCGTTTGTAGCGGCGAAGCTTGCTTTGGGTCATGGCCTCACCGAATTGGACAACTCCATCACCAAAGTGACTCGAGCCTGCTTTGAACCGGCTCTTGACTATCTGGTGGTCAAGATTCCGCGGTGGGACTTGAGCAAGTTCCGCATGGTGTCGCGGCGCATTGGCTCAGGCATGAAGTCCGTGGGAGAGGTCATGGCCATCGGGCGCAAGTTCGAAGAGGCGCTCCAAAAGGCACTGCGCATGCTGGAGATCGGTGCCGTTGGGCTGGTGGCCAATGGCTGGAGAGAGAGCCCGGACATCGCCACTGAACTGCGGGAACCAACCGACCGGCGCATCTTTGTGATTGCTGAGGCGCTGCGCACCGGCATGTCCGTGGAGAGGATCTATGAGTTGACGCATATCGACCGGTGGTTCCTGTACAAGATCGCCAACATCGTGGCGATAGAAACGCGCCTGAGGACTGCGAAGAAACGTCTCAGCGCGCCGCTGGTGCGGCATGCAAAGGAACATGGTTTCAGCGACCTGCAGATTGCCCGCCTCAGCGGGTGCAGTGAAGAGGAGGTACGCGCACTCCGCAAGCGGTATGGAGTGATTCCGGTGGTCAAGCAGATTGATACTTTGGCCGCCGAGTACCCCGCACAGACCAACTACCTGTACCTCACCTATAACGGCAGCGAGGATGATGTGACACCCGCCCCGGGACAGTCGGTGATGGTGTTGGGTTCGGGTGCCTATCGCGTGGGGAGTTCTGTAGAGTTCGACTGGTGCTGCGTAAGCGCGGTGCGCACTCTGCGGGAACTGGGCTATCGCACGGTCATGGTGAACTACAATCCGGAGACCGTCAGCACCGACTATGACGAGTGCGACAGGCTTTATTTTGATGAGCTGAGTTTCGAGACGGTTCTGGAAATCTATGAGAAGGAAGACCCAGTAGGGGTGATCATCTCCACTGGGGGGCAGATTCCCAACAATCTGGCCATGAAGTGCCACCGCGCAGGAGTCCGCATCCTCGGCACCTCGCCAGTGGACATAGACCAGGCAGAGGATCGACGCAAGTTCTCCGCCCTCCTGGATCGCCTGGGCATCGATCAACCGGAGTGGGAGGAACTTGTCTCCATGGAGTCTGCCCAAGAGTTCGCGCGCACCGTGGGCTACCCGGTGCTGGTGCGACCTTCGTATGTCCTCAGCGGGGCCGCGATGAGCGTGGCTTCCAACGACACCGAGCTTTCTCGCTACTTGGAACGAGCGGCCGAGGTCTCCGTTGACCACCCAGTCGTGATTAGCAAGTTCTATGAGAATGCCAAGGAGATCGAGATCGACGCAGTGGCCAAACAAGGCCAGTTAGTGGTCTACGCGGTCACTGAACACGTGGAAAATGCGGGCGTGCATTCTGGCGACGCCACCATGGTCCTGCCGCCACAGCGGACCTACCTCGAGACGATGCGACGCATCCTCCAGATCACGCGCCGGGTCGCCGAGGCGCTGCGGATCAACGGACCGTTCAACATTCAATTTTTGGCAAAGGACAATGACGTTAAGGTCATTGAGTGCAACCTTCGAGCCTCGCGGAGTTTTCCCTTCGTGTCTAAGATTGCGAAGGTGAACTTTATTGACATCGCTACCCGGGTGGTGTTGGGACATGAAGTGCCGCGCAACGCGCGCTCGCTGCTGGATTTGGAGTACGTGGGGGTCAAAGCGCCGCAATTCTCCTTCACCCGTCTGGAGGGTGCTGACCCCACCCTGGGGGTAGAGATGGCCTCCACCGGCGAGGTGGCCTGCCTTGGCGACGATTTCGACGAGGCCTTCCTGAAGGCGCTCCTCTCAGTGGGGTACAGGTTGCCCATCAAGTCAGTGCTGCTCTCTACGGGACCGATTGAGAGCAAGGCGGAATTCTTAGGCAGCGCTCGCGTGCTGGCACGGATGGGCATTGATTTGTACGCCACAGGCGGTACCTGTCGCTTTCTTGAGGCAAATGGCGTCCAGGCGACCCACTTGCACTGGCCGCTCAGTGGCAAGTCCCCCAGCACCGTCGAATACATCCGGCGGGGCAAAATCGATTTGGTCATCAACATTCCAAAAAACTACCAGGAAGAAGAGCTCACCAACGACTACATAATCCGCCGCACTGCCGTCGATTACAACGTGCCGGTGATCACGAACATGCAGCTGGCGCGACGGTTTGTGGAAGCACTGGCGCGCAAGTCACTCCACCAACTTCACATCAAGAGCTGGCGCGAGTACGGCCACTAAGGGGGGAGCCTTGTTTCCCTCTGTGCGGGGGATAGCCTGCCCAACTCTTCCCAACACGAACACTCCTTTCTGCCTTGACTTTGTCATTTGCAGGTCTTAAATTACCACGTGCGAAGCAAGATGGGGCGGTCTCCCTTGGCAGAAGGAGAATGCATGTCGGGCAAGTTGGAGTCATCGCAGAGGGGGAAAGCCAGCGGCCAGGCGGTCGCAGCCTTTGTGTGTGGTTTGTGCGCATTGGTGTTCGGCAGCTGGTGTTGTTGCCTGTGGTTCCCATTGGGCCTCATCGCCATGGTTTTGGGCAAACAGGAAGAGCGAGCCATTGCCGAGGGGCGCTCCCCTGCCGAGGGGCGTGCCCTGGCGCAATGGGGTTTCTGGTTGGGTCTTGCCGGTGTTCTATTGGGCCTGCTGCTGATCACTCTTGGTGCGTCGTTTGTTGGCCGGTGGCTTAGATTCGCGGAGCGTTGGTCTGACCTGCGCACCTTCTGAGGCACCTGCAAGTCGACGTGCTGCCGGACCAGGCCGCGCGCAGGCGGCACATCCCCTTGGGTTTCAGCACAATGCGGTACGGGTCCAGGCCAGAGCATCGGAACAGGCATGGTTTGCAACGCCAGGGAGTGATGATGCCGGGGCGTATCCCCTGGGCGCTGGTCGCGCTGATCTGCACGGCAATGCTGGGCAGGGTCTGGGCTCAGCATTGGCAGGTACCTGAAGAAGGGCTGCAGAGCATCAATGCGGCTAAAGTGTTGAATTACGCCGGCTATTTTGCCGCGGACAGGATGCGCGGCCGCGACACGCCCAGCGCCGAACTGGATAGCTGTGCGGCATTCATCGCTCACAAGCTGCGGGCGGCAGGCTGGGTCGTTGAGATGCAGCCGTTCAACCTGCTCCGCGTGCGCCTCGGCGAGCCCAACTGCTTTGTTCTTGCGGTGGACGGCAAGAACGTGGTGTATCGGCTGCGCAAGGACTATAGTCCTGCCCATGTGAGCCACAGCGCCGAGGTGCAGGGAGGGGTCGCGTTTGTCGGCTACGGTATCACCGCGCCCGAATACGGCTACGATGATTACGCCTCCATTGACGTTCGCGGCAAGATCGTGCTCCTGTTTGCGCACGAACCGCAAGAGCACGATTCAAGCAGCGTCTTTGACGGGGCAAGGGAAACGGTGCACTCGTCGGTCCTGCAAAAGGTCGAGAATGCACGCCTCCACGGCGCCGTGGGTGTGCTGCTGGTGACTGACCCGCTGCACCATCGTTTCGAGCGGCCAGCCCACGAATGGCTGCCCGATTCCCAAGGCGCTCCTTTGGTGCTTGAAGAACGGGAGCCGATCCCCCTGGTGGTAATGCGCGTGGGCAAGAGATTGGCGGAGGACTTGGCGAGCCCCGGCGGGAAAACGCTCAGCCAGTTGCAGGCGGCCATCGACAGTACGCTGGTGCCGCAAAGCTTCCTTGTTCCTCAGGTGGAAGTGCGCATGCGCGCCACGCTGGTATACACGCGTTATGCCACGCAGAACCTGATCGGCGTGTGGGAGGGGGTAGATCCCGTACTCAGGCACGAAACAGTCGTGGTGGGGGCTCACTATGACCACATCGGCGCGCGCGGTGACACGCTCATCTTCCCCGGCGCAGACGACAACGCGTCGGGCACCGCGGCATTGCTGGCCATAGCTGAGGCGCTGGCGTCAGCCGGCGGGCGGCCCAAACGCACGGTGGTGTGCGTAGCCTTTGCTGGTGAGGAAAAAGGGCTGTTCGGCTCCCGATACTACGTGGCTAACCCACGCTTCCCTTTGTCCACCACTGTGGCCATGCTGAATATGGACATGATCGGCTGCAACGACACCGCTGGGGTGAAGATCGAGGGCTGCGCCCACGCCCCCGAACTCCAGGCAGTGGTCGAGCGTGCAAACGCTTTTGAGGGTCTCGCCCTCCATTTCAGCGAGAAAAAGGTCCCTGCCGGTTCTGACGCCATGCCCTTCCACTGGCGGGGCGTGCGTGCCGTGAACTTTACCACTGGGCTGCATGCCGACTACCACAAACCCACCGACACCGTGGACAAGCTTACGGGCGAGCATTTGGCACAGGTGGCGCGGCTGGTATTTGCGGTGACCTGGTTGTTGGCCAACGAGGAGCTTCCGCCACGCGCTGAGAAAGACTTTGGCCTGCGGGGGGACGAAGCAACAGGCCATGCTCCTGGGCAGAAACCTTGAGAGGGGCCTTTTGTATGGCTGAAGCACGGCAGAAAACATGCGCGAGTGCACGGCTCCGGTTGCCCAAGGATTATCGTCCCAGCCTGTGGCTCCGCGAGACCGAAAGGGCCATCAAGTTCATCAAGGACCGCTTTGAGACCCATTTGGCGCGAGCCCGCAACCTGACGCGCGAGGCGGCCACTCTTTTCGTGCTGGCGGGGAGCGAAGTGAACGATACCCTGACTGGCAGCGAGGAACTCATTGCATTCGAAGTGCCCGACCTTGGCGCGCGCCGAAGCGGTGCAGTCACTGGCCAAGTGGAAGCACCTGGTCTTGCCCGACTATGGCTTCCGCCTCCTATCTCGTTCGTAGCGAGCGAGGAGCTTGTGGAGCGCTACCCAGGTTCAACGCGCCGGGAACGAGAGGACGCAGTCTGCCAGGAGTGTGGCCCGGTGTTCTCAGCCACGGATCCCCTCATGACCTGGGCGCCCCGGACTATGACAACTGGACCACAGAGGTGGAGGGTCAGATCGAACTGAAGGGAAATATTCTCGTTTGATATTCCCTGCTAGGCTGCGCGATGGAATTGTGCTCGATGGGCATTAGGGTGGATGCGGAAGTGCTGCGCAACTTGCCTCATGCGGGAGGAGCGCCGGCGGAGTTTGTACTATCACCAACGGCTACTCGGGGCCAGATGCCGTTGTCAATTGGCGGCGGCATTGGCCAGCTGCGTCTGTGTATGTTCTACCTACGTAAGGCGCACATCGGCGAAGTACAGGTTTCGATCTGGCCAGCGGAAATCGCGGCGGCCTGGAGGGAACATGGCACCCCACTGCTTTGAACGTGGGGTAGGGTAATCGAAGAGGGAAAAAGCTATGGCAGGTCGGAAGATCGACAATCGGCAGAAGAAAGTGGTGACGCCCAAGCGCGAATACGGCAAGGACCGAAGTCAGTTCCAGCGCCAAAAACAGGTCCAACGAGGACAGAAGAAAGGCCTTCCGACACGGTAGGGAGGGTAATCGTGGAGCGCGTGCAGATCAATGCGAAAAATCCTCAGGGTCGGCTCATTCGCCGGGCCGCCACGGTGCTGGCGGAGGGCGGTGTGATCTGCTACCCCACCGATACGGTCTACGGGGTGGGTTGTGATATTTTCAACAAGAAAGCTATAGAGCGAATCTACCGGTTGAAGGGAAAAGGGAAGCGCGACCCGCTCAGTTTCATCTGTCCCAACCTCCAGGGCATTGCCCAGTATGCCCACGTGTCAGACTTTGCCTATCGTGTGATGCGCCGACTCTTACCCGGCCCATACACTGTGGTGTTACCCGCCACCAGGCTGGTGCCGAAGATTCTCATGTCCAACCGCAAGACCGTGGGCATCCGGGTACCAGATAACCGCATTTGCATGATGTTGTTGGAGGAGTTCGGAAAGCCCATAGTCAGCACCAGCGCCTCGCTACCGGGGGGCGAAATTCTTCATGAGCCGGACGAGATCGCTGAAGCATTGGCTCCTCACATTGACTTCTTCCTGGACTGCGGCCCTTTAGGGTTAGAGCCCTCCACGGTAGTGGATTTAACGGGCGAAGAGCCGGTGGTGTTGCGCAAAGGGAAGGGATCGGTAGACCTGCTGCTGTAAACATCAGGGAGGTACACAACGGTGCGAAAGCCATTTGCTTTGACCCCCGTCGGGGTTGCCCTCATTCTCCTGCTGTCCCAAGGCTGCATGCGGATTCCGACCGTCACACCGGAAATGCGCGCGGCCATTGAGGAGGTGAGAAAGGAGTTTTGCCCGGACCAGCGCCTGGCGCTGTTCAACGTGCAGGCCAGCGAGGGACCTAAGGGGGTTGTGCTCAGGGGGGCCACGACCTCAGCCGAGGCCAAGGAGGCGCTGCTCTCCTGGTTGCGTGCGCGGGGACAAACTGCCATCGTCGACAGCATTGTGGTACTTCCTCATCCCCGCCTGGGCCAGGAACACTTTGCTCTGGTGCGGGTGAGCGTTGCTGACCTGCGCAGCGAGCCCTCGTTCAAAGCCGAGCTGCTGGACCAGACCCTGCTTGGGCACAAGGTGGAGCTGCTGAATCGTGAGCGGGGGTGGTTTTTCTGCCGACTGGAGGACGGCTATCTCGGTTGGATGACTGACGAGTATCTGCTGCCGGTGGATGAGGCTAGACTGAGGGAGTGGGAGACGAAGCGACTCTTGGTGGTCAAGGAGCATTGGGCGCGTGCTTATGCGGCGCCTGCGACGGATGCGGCGTGCGTGAGCGATTTGGTGCGCGGGGACCTGTTGGCCGCCCTTGGTTCGCGCGAGGGTTGGCACGAAGTACTCTATCCGGATGGAAGGGTCGCCTTTGTCATGCGGCATGTTGCCGTTGACCGCGACTCGCTGCGCCGACACCAGCTGGTCACCCCGGAGGCGATCGTCGCCGACGCTCGGAGCTTCATCGGCTACCCCTACGTCTGGGGCGGCACTTCGCCCAAGGGCATGGACTGCTCAGGCCTCACCTTCATCGTGTTTGGCTGGCACGGTATCCTTCTGCCACGTGACGCCAATATGCAGGTAACAGTCGGAGAGCCAGTACCGATCGACTCGACCTTCAGCCAGGCACGCCCAGGAGACCTGGTCTTTTTTGGCCCCAACGCCGAGCGCATCACCCATGTGGGCATCTATGCAGGGAACTATCAGTTCATCCATAGCAGTGGTATGGTCAGCCAGGACAGCTTCAACCCGCAGCACCCCAACTTCAACGCGTACCGCGCGCGCACTTTGCGGCAGATCCGGCGCATTCTGAGGTAGAGGACGCAGTGAAGCTTGGCGTTAACATCCGGCCCTTGTTGCGCCAGGACTTGGAGCCGATCAGTCATCTGATCGCCGAGGCCTTCACGTACGGGCGCCAGGAGGACGGCTATGCAGAGGTGCAGGTGCCACCGTGCAGGGTGGAGATGTTGGACATGTACCTCTCCACATCGCCCCCGGGGTGTATGGTCGCAGAGAGGGGAGGGAGGTTGGTCGGGGTGGCTTTTTCCCACGTGTACGGCTCAACCGGTTGGGTTGGACCCGTTGCTGTCGCGCCGCAGGCGCAGGGCCGGGGCGTGGGCACCGAGCTAATGCGCCGGACCGTGGAGTTCCTGAGAGGAGCTGGCTGCACCACCATCGGCCTTGAGACAATGCCGCGGAGTTACCGTAACCTGGGCTTTTACCTCAAGCTGGGTTTTCTCCCGCAACAACTCACCTGCGAACTCGTGCGACCAGTAGGAGAAGATACCTCGCCGCCTGCCTCGGAGGCTTACCATGTGCGCATGTTCAGCCAGGAAGCAGGACAGGGAGTATGGTCCTTCTTGGGGAGGGCGGCCGAGCTGGCGAACGTGGTGGCAGAGGGGACTGATTACGCCCCGCTCATCCGCCAAACGGCTGCTTTCCGCTTTGGGGAGACACTTCTCTGGGAGCAAGATGGCCAAAACCTGGCGTTGGCCGTTGTGCACACAGAGCCGTATTTCGTGGGCCAGAAAAGGAATTTGGCCCGCCTAGTGGTTGCGGCGATTCCGGAACAATGGCGCGAGGAACTGTTTCCCGCTATGCTCGCTCAGCTGGAAGAATATGCGAGCCGGGAGGTGCTTGATCTCCTGTGCCTACGCGTGCCGGCCAACAGCCACTGGGCCCTTCGCTATGCGCTGACCCATGGTTTCAAGATCATCCATTCGGACTTGCGCATGACGCTGGAAGGTTATCCTGAGCGAGTAAGAGGCGGAGCCGTGCACCTGAATCGATGGGAGTGACCCATGAATACCCTACGGGGGGTCTTCGTCGCCGCCACTACGCCCTTTGTCGAGGACCGCGTAGCTCCGCGGTCATTGGCGGAAAACGTTGCCAAGTGGGAGGCGCTGGGGGTGTCCGGCTACCTCATCGCGGGAAGTACTGGCGAGGCGGTGTTTCTGGACGACGAAGAGGCCCTCGACTTGGTGCGTGCGGCACGGGACGCGATTGCGCAGGGCCGGCCGATGATTGTCGGCATTGGCAGGGAGTCAGTGCTGGCCACCTTGCGCTGGGGGGAGCGGGTGGCAGCCGCAGGCGCTGACTATGCGCTCTGCGTTACTCCGCACTATTTTAGGGCCGCCATGTCGCCGAAGGCGCTTGCGACCTATTACTCCAAAGTAGCAGAGGCCCTGCCCATACCAGTGATTCTGTACAGCATCCCACAGTGCACGGGGGTCCACCTCTCCCCAGAGACAATCGCTGAGTTGGCCGGGCATCCCAACATCGTCGGACTCAAAGATAGCAGCGGCGATCTGGCGCAATTGGCGCGCATAGTCCGTAGTGTGCCCCGAGATTTTTCGGTGTTGATCGGGCACGGCGACTTGTTGGTAGCGGGGCTCCTTGCTGGGGCGCACGGGGCAGTTCTGGCTATCGCCAATGTGGTGCCAGAGCTCTGCGTCCGCATCTTTCGCTTGTGTCAAGAGGGCAAATGGGACGAGGCCGCAGCCGAGCAGCGGCGGCTGAGCGAACTGGTGGAGAAGATTGACCTTGCATACGGTGTCGCCGGTATCAAGGCAGGCATGGCCATCCGCGGCTTTGCCGGAGGTGCCCCGCGCTTGCCATTGACCCCCCTGGAAAAGCCCGACGTGGAGGGAATCGCACACCTGTTGAGGTCCTTAGGGCTGTGAAGGTTATCTCCGCAAGCCGCCGAGTCGATATGGTGGCCGGCTATCCGGATGAGCTGGCTCACATCTTGGAGACGCGTTTTCCTCCTGATCAGGTGCACACGGTGGTGATATGGACGAAGAACGCGGCTAATCTGCTCCACCACCGCCGGCTACGGGCAGTTCTCTCCACGTTTGAGCAGCTCTATGTGCACTATAGCATCACCGGCATGGGGGGAACGTTTCTGGAACCTGGCATCCCGCCAACGGACGCAACCCTGGCGCACTTGCCCGGGGTTATTGCCCTGGCGGGGAATCCGGAGCGCGTCCGTTTGCGGTTCGATCCCATCGTGCACCTGCGTTTGCCCAACGGGAGGCGCTACACGAATCTTCCTCTTCTGCACGACATTGTGGAACGGTGCTCTGCGCTGGGTATCAGGGACGTGTCGGTGAGCTGGATGCAGCTCTACAACAAAGTGCGCACCCGCCTTTTGCGGGCAGGGGTGGAGCCGGAGGAGGTAGACCTCGCCACCTGGCAAGGAGAGGCGCAAGAGGTTCTCCAGGTGGCTGGCCAGCACGGGATGAGAGTCCACGGCTGTTGCGTGCCGGGCTGGCCTCGCTCCCGTTGCATCGACGGTGAGCTGTTGAACAGGCTCCACCCCCGTGGGATGCAGTGCTCCACCCGCAGGGCCAAGGGACAACGCCCATTGTGCGGCTGCACGGAGAGCATCGACATCGGTTGGTACAAGGGTTGCGTGGGAGGGTGTCTGTATTGCTACGCCAACCCGATGCAAGTTACAGGAAGGGGGACGGTACCTCTGGAGGCCTGACTTCCCCGGCCCCTGTTGGGGCACCTCAACGTTGGGCCGGTTCTCGGGTTCTGCGTGCCCATTTGCTCAATCTGCTCGGGCCAGCGGCTCCAGTTTCCAGCACATAGACCACATTACCGGATGAGCAGAGGGCCACATTCTTGGGCGCCCGGAGGGGCGGAGAGCCACCGCGCAGCAAGCCCAACACTTTCCCCTCGCCGTCCAGCACTGTGACCCTGCCCGCAGGCATGTGTGAGACGAAAATCGTTCCATTGGAGTCCGTGTGGACACCCCCTTTACCCACGTTGCGCGGCGCCAAGGGCGTCCGCTTCTCAAAGTAAATCCCAGCGGCCGTGAAAACACGCTCCCAGCACTGGACCAGCCCATCAGATTCGCTGGCAACGTAAACTTTTGCCCCATCGGGGGATGCCGCCAGGCTGTTTCCGGTCCCACTCTCACCGAACGGGCTGTGCTGGAGCTCACCCCATACCGGGTCGTACACGTGCCAGATCGCGCGACCGCTCTCCAGGACGTAGGCGCGGTCGAAGCGGTCAAAGTCGAGACTGCTCACAGCAAAGGAGAACTCGATGCCCAGAAAAGCTTGCCCGGTATGGTCGAACCGCAGAATGAATCCGGGCGACGTGCCGCACCCCACATGAATCTCCCCACGGCTGTTCACCGCCACGGTTGTGGGCCGTGTTATGGGTGTGGGCTCTCCGGTAGGCGAAAGACCCGTGCGTATTGGCGAAAAGGACGTTTCGCTCCCATCGGGATTGAGTACGTGGACGCAGCGGTCTTCGTATGATGTGACCCAAATCTGCCCACTGGAATCCACTCCGATCGCGGTAGCATTCCACACCAGCGGCCCGAATTCGCCTTCGCAGGTGAATAGGGGCTGCGCAAAATCTACCACCACACTGGCGAGCGGACTGTATCCCAGGTTGTGGTTCTTGCTATTGTCCCTGGCGAAAACCCTCAGGTGCAGCTCGGTGCCCGCCTTTTGTCCCGGGATTTCTGCATCGGAGATGAACCACCCTGGGTGTGAGGGTAGAGGCGACATGGTGAGCTCGTGCAGCGTGTCGCTTCGCTCGGGGATTGTCCAGACAAGATACACGCCTTGACCGTCGGAGCCCGTCTGGTCGTCATACACGCCATTCTCGTCGCTGATGGTGCACGTCACTTTGCAAGACTCACCCTCACGCACTACGGTGGGGAGAGTCGACAGCGCTGAGACAAGAGGGCCTTGCAGATCTTCTTCTGCCACCTTCCAGGTCAGCGTGGGTGCGGAGACCCTTTCCGGCTGTGCTGTCAGGAGTTCCTGCAAGGCGCGCGGCGAGACGTTATGGCCAGGGAAGAGCGCTTGGTAGGAGAAAAGGGCAAAACCCTTGGCCCCAAGCTCTCGCGCAATTCGTACCTGGTCGCTCCAAAGGACTGTGGCCTCGATCCCTGGACAGACGAGTCTACCTTTTGCATCGCTCAGGTGTTCTGCGGCCAGACGTCGAAACAGCGTGGTGTCGGTGGTGTAGAGCATCGGGAAAATGACATCGACAATCCCCATGGCAAGCCAGCGATGGCTGTCCTGGAAAAACAGCCGCTTGCCGTTGTGGAGGTCTCCAACCACCGCGCTTGACACCACCACGTGGGGCCACCGGCTCTTGACCGCTGAATATAGCACCGTGAGCAAGCGCGTGATGGCACTCCGCCGCCATTCGTCCCAAACCTCCGGGGCGTCGGCAGGCGACTGGCCGTTGTTGTGCAGACGGAAGTGCATCAAGGAACGCGGGTCGAAAGAGAACCCTGGGCCAGGAAAACGAAAATAGTCCAGGTGGATGCCGTCCACCTGATAACGCTCCAGAAGCTCAAGGAATAGATGTTGCAAGTAGGCCTGGACCTCAGGGTTGGTGGGAGACAGCCATACGTAGTGAGGATTGAGGCGCTGCAGTCGCCCATCTGGGTCGGTCATGAACCAGTCGCGGTGTCGATTCCACAGCTGGTCGGGGTTTGCTGGCGGTGTGGTGCCTCTCCACCCCGGATAGACATTGACCCATGCATGGAGGGCAATGCCCGCGGCGTGCGCCTCGTCGATGGCCGTTTGCAGGGGATCCCACCCTGGGTCCTGGCCGGCAAACTCCTCCGCCCAAGGCTCAATGTTGGACCGGTAGCACACGGTGCCGTTGCCGCGGACTTGGAACAGGAGCGTGTTAAAGTTGTGCTGGGCCGCGTTCCGTACGATGGCCCGCACGTCTGCGGGGGTGCGATAGTCCCAGCGCGTAACCCATAGGGCTCGCAGCTCACCCTCCTGTCCGCGGGCTCCCTCTAGGGACACGAGAGATAGGAACGTGAAAAGGAGCGCGCTTCCCCGGTTCCTCGTCTGCCCACCCTGCGCCATCACTAGTTCCTCCAGCCTTTTGGAATGCAATGGGGCTAACCTGTTCACACCCGAAAGCCTTTGGTTGGCCGTCAATATAGCAAAAAAGGGAAGATTTGCAAGGTCTTTGTACGCGGGCTTGCGCCCTTTTTTTGAAAAGAAATGCTTGGCGACCTGCGGCAAACGTGCTATATTTCAAGCAAGAAGGCTGCGGGGGCTCCGCCGGCTCTTTGCTGAGTCCCTGGTGGCTCGCGAGGCAAAGGAGGGCTTGACATGGTAACGCACGACGAAGTACGGCGAGTCAAGGCAAAGCACGAAAAGGCTTTGCTTCGAAAGAAGAACGTGGTAGGGGTGGGGATCGGCTACAAGGAAGTGGGCGGGCGCAAGACAGAACAGCTGAGCCTGGTGGTACTGGTGGAAAAGAAGCTGCCAGAGGCAGAATTGGCGCCCAAAGACCTTGTGGACAAGGAGCTGGACGGTGTGGTGACCGATGTGAAAGAGGTGGGCAAGATCGTGGCGCAAAAGGCGCGGACCGAGCGGTGGCGGCCGGCCCCGCCTGGCGTGAGCATCGGCCATTATGCCATCACTGCCGGTACTTTTGGCGCGGTGGTCGCGGATGCCACCACCGGCGAGAAGCTCATCCTTTCCAACAACCATGTGCTCGCAAACTGCAATGGTGCGCGCCCGGGCGACGCTATTCTGCAGCCCGGGCCCGCAGATGGCGGGCAGGCGCCCCAGGACCGCATCGGGGAGCTCTTACGTTTTGTGCCCATTGCCTTCGAAGGGGGCAACGGGGGAGATGGCGGTTGCCGTATTGCACGCGCAGTAACTGGCTTGCTGAATCTCTTAGCGGCGGCGCTGGGCTCTGCGCAGCGCGTCATTGCCTTCCGCACCGCGGCTACCAATCAGGTGGATGCCGCCGTGGCCAGACCCCTCAGCTTGGATGCGGTCAGCGAAGAGATCCTCGAAGTTGGCTTGGTCAGCGGAAGCAGACAGCCAGAACTGGGAATGGCGGTGGCGAAGAGTGGACGCACCACCGGAGTGACCACGGGGTTGATCGAGGTGGTGGAAGCGACAACCCAGGTGAGTTACGGTGGCGGCCGAACGGCAACGTTTGTGGGACAAGTGCTCACTGGCAATATGTCCAGTCCTGGCGATTCCGGCTCCCTGTTGGTGGAGGCGGGAACCAATCTGGCCGTGGGGCTGCTGTTTGCCGGCTCAGACCAGGTCACGGTCTACAACCCCATTAGCGCAGTGATGAGCGAGCTGGGGGTTAGTTTTGGGTAGGGGCCTCGCTTCTGCCGGAGGCAGCTTCCGTTGATGAAGGGACAGGTGAGGTCTTTTGCGGCAGGCGGGCACTGCATCTTCTCAGGCAGTGCCCGCCGCCGGCCCTTCATACCGGCACTTCTCCCCTAACCGATTCCCATTTGTGACGCAGCAGGACAGCGTGGCTCAGTCAGGACCAAAAACTGACTGTCCTGGAGAGCCTGTCGCAGACTCCATAGACCCCTACCTCTCAAGTACCAGCTTCCTGGTGCAGACATACTCCTTCGTCGCCATGCGACAGAAGTAGATGCCGCTGGGCAGGTCGTAAGGGCAAAACTGGACCTTGTGGACGCCTGGTCCCAACCGTCTCCGAGATCCACCGTGCGCGCGGCATGGAGGTATGCCGGGATCATAGCTTACCTCGCAAGCAGAAGTTTTCGGGTGTGACGCTGCTGTGGTGTCTCGAGTCTGACAAGGTAAACGCCACTTGCCGCCGGATCGCCGCTGGCCGTTGTTCCATCCCAGTGCACAAAGTAGTAACCCGCTGGTTGGTTCCCTGCTACTAATTGGCGTACCTCCCTCCCCAGCAAGTCGATGATGCTCAGATGGACCTCAGATACTTGGGGAAGCTGATAGCGGACCACGGTATAATGAGTGAAGGGGTTGGGGTGACATGGCTCAAGGAAGTAGGTGCGCGGGGCGGCCGGGCCCGATACGGAACCGTTTGTGATCGCCGTCAGGGACTTGCAGTCTGAGAAAATCAGTAGACCGTTCGCCCCCGCTGGGCCATTGGTTCGGACGACCATGACAACTTCTCTCCGGTCGCCGATGTAGGACGAGAAATCAAGAGCGACTCCTCCACACTCAGGCACGAAAAAGACATCCCGTTCTTGGTTTCGTCTAGTCGGATGCGCAATAAGCCGAAACTGGTGATCGTTGAGGGATAGTTCTACTGAGCTGAGACCATTGTTTGTAAACCAGAGATAATGCTCACTTGCCAAGAAGCGCAGCTCATAGATTGAGCTCGGCTCTAAGGTCAAGACGTAAGGGTCCATCGACCTCCTGGTTTCGTTGCCGGCTACGTCCCACGCGCTGACCTCCAGGCTAAACGACGTGGGTACGGAGATGTCGCGCGAGCGGGTGTCGATCCCGCCCAAGTGCTCGTCCATTAGGCATGTTCCGTCAACCCAATAGTGGATCTCCTCCAGGCCGCTGTTCTGTCTCCTGTTGGGGTCATCAACCGTCACAGACACGGTTCCCGCACCTAAAGTCCAGCTTATGTTCGGACAGGTGCGGTCGATGTTCACGTCCCTCTTCCCTATCGCTACGTGGTTCGCTAGCGCGCGTCCCCCGATGACCGCCTCGAGCGTCTTCCACACGTTCTCCGGGAGGGAGATGGATAGGCCGTCTCCGGAACCAACATGAATCACGTCCAGCAGTACGCCTAACGCGTTTTCCAGGGTCGGGCCGACGTTTTTTACCTCTAACAGAGCCAAGATCCCTTTTAGGTCGCATAGATACCAGCGCACCCTGTGCATTCCTTCGCTGGTGACGGTTTTCTCCCATTTCCCCCTTGACAATGTGGGCCCAAGAAAGCAGAATTCGTCATCTACTTGAACAGCCCCAAGCACTGCTGAGGCGTCGGAGATAGTCATCTGCACGTCCACATTGTACCAATCGCTTGTCCTGCTGGGATTGAAGACTACAGCGGGCGCCTCACCGTCAAATATTATGTCGGCGAGGCTACCGAGAACACTCCTTGCCCAATCCATGGCTCGTAGTGCGGCAGCCTTCAGCCACGTACCAATCGGCAAAAGGACTGCTTCTAAGGGGGATCCTGAAAATGAGATCATCACATCTGTAGCGGAGACCCACCCAATGTCAATAGAGGGCCTGCTTGTGGCTGGGGGTGTGGCGGCGAAAATGTGCAAGAATGCAGCTTTGCATTGCTGGGCACTTGCGAGGGTCGCTCCGAAGTCCACTCTGTAGACGCCGAGGCCAGGCGGCTGAGGCAGTGTCTTCTGGACATCAAAGGTTAGCACGTGACGTGTTCCTGCACTGTCCTCAGTGCCAAGCGCCAGCACGAAGTTGTCCGGGAAACCCCAGCCGACGGCCATAGCCTGGACGCTGGACGTTCTGATTTCGGTTTCGTGGGCTGCCAAGACCTCAGAGATGTGCGTCTGCATTGTCTCCAGCAGGCTCCAAGCGTAGCTCAGAAACGCACTGTCGGGTAGCTGTACGGTTGGGAAAGGATTGTACAGCCGAACCGATAGGGCATCTTCTTGTAGCTCCGTGATAAAGCCGCGGCTCGAATCGAGGACGGTGATGGTTGCCAAGTCCGGTTCCGAAAGAAGCTCCCCGTCGTGTACAGCAAGGCTTACGATGTTCGTGCCGCAGGGAAGCCGAAGAGTCGGCGTAGCCCCCGTGGCCTCGCCTCCTTCCCAGCTCCAACGGTAGCTTAGGGGGTCTCCGTCCGGGTCGTAGGAGGCGGTGCCGTCGAGCACCACTTCGGCCCCATCAGGCCAGCGCCCCACGACGATTCTCTCTGGACCCGCGTGGGCAACAGGGGCCTGGTTGAAAACTATGTGAGCGTGCTCCGCGATCTCTTCGTCGCTGAGCTGTGCCTTCGCTATGTGGAGCTCGTCGATCAGGCCCAGCTGGTCGCCTCCCCAGTGGTTCACGTATACGTAGGTCCACGTCAAGAGGTACGGTACCCCTGACCACCCGGCACCCTCAGCTCTCCAGGCATCGAGGACACCGTTGATGTAGATTTTGGTGCCTGCGGGCCCCCAACTCGTAGCAACGTGCGTCCACTCATTGGCCCTAATGGGGGTGTTGCCATCGAGCGGCTGCAACCATGCGCCTGGCCAGGCCGCATGCCGATACACGTGATCGGTTGTGATGTACGGCATGTAAACGGCGCCGGAGGCCGGGGGCGTTGTGGTGAGGTACCAGTTGAACTGCAATACCTCCCCATAATCCCGAGGGAGCTTGACCCAAAACTCGACTGTCCCCTCAACACCGGGATGGGCCGGACCGTCCCCAGTGTACCATGACTTGACGTCATACCTCAGGTAGGACCCTAATGGCAACCTGGCTGCCTTTCCCAATCCCGGTAGACTTTTCTCGTAGGTGATGGGGCCAAAGGCGTTCCCCACCGTCGTCCCCTCGAAGCTGTCGTAAAGAACCGTGCGGTCGTCAGGAACGATTTTCCCGGCGATAGCAACCGAGGTCACGGCGGCCACAAACACCGCGTAGCCGCACAGCTTCCACAGTTTCATAACACACCTCCTGTGGGGTCTTGTGCAGAAAGCTTCGGTTCCTCAACAGTACAACGAGATCTTCCCTCACCACCGAGTCCATCAGTTTCACTTGACTCCTGGCGTCTCCACTTCACATTTCGGTATTCACAGGGTTCGCCGTCACCACCTCCTTGACGTGCTCGTCTTTTGCCCTGGTGGATTTCCACTCCATTGGGCATCAGCCCCGACGTTTAGCCGACGCTACCAAATCGGAAGAGATCCTCTGCATCACTAGATCGCTCGTACCACCTGAGTTGGGACGCACAGCTTTTCTCGGGGTGCCTACCTCGCCAGCACGAGCTTCCTGGTGAAAACTGACTGGTTTGTCGTCATGCGACAAAAGTAGACGCCGCTCGGCAGCTCATGCGGGCAAAACAGCACCTTGTGCAGACCTGCTGCCAGCCGGTCATCCACCAGTGTTACCACCTCGCGACCTAAGACGTCATAGAGCTTGAGCGTCACATGCGCGGCCTCGGGCAACGCGAAGCAGATGGTGGTTGACGGATTGAACGGGTTGGGATAGTTCTGCTCCAAGCGGAACTCCTTCGGGACCTCGTGGGCGAGGGCCTTGACGCTGGTGAGCAGGGCGGCGGCCTGATGCCAGAAACCACTGCGCGCAGTATGGGTGGCGCTGCTAGTGACTCCCGCTGTCGCCTGGCCCACAGTGGCAATAAGCCTGAAGGCGCTGTCGGCCGCCGTTGCCGTACCGTTGCCAAAGACGCTCTGCTGGATGGCATACTGGGTGTGAGCCACTGGCGAAGAGGCAAAGACTACCACCGCTACGCCGGCGATGGTTGTTTTGATGAGCAAGGGTAGTTCCTCCCTCTGCGTGACCCCTGCCGGCCTCTCATGGAGCGGGGGCTCCCTCGCTCCATACGGGCGTGAGGAACGCTATCCGGCAGAGGGTTTCTTTCCTGTCTACTTGACCCCGGTGAGCGCGTTGAGTTGTGCTTTGAGTTGGTCGATCTGCGCCTGCTGTTCCTTGATTGCTTCGATCAACACCGCCACCAGGCGGGCATAGTCGACCGATTTGGCATCTTTGCCGTTGTCTTCGTACGCCACGACCTCTGGAACTACTTCGCCCACCTCCTCGGCCACCAGCCCAATGTCGTGCTTGCCGTCGGCCTTCCAATCAAACGCCACACCGCGCAGCCGCTGGACTTTCGCCAAGGCTCCTTCGAGTGGCCTGATATTCGTCTTCCACCTTCTTGAGCTGTAGGTTGTCCAGGCGTCGGCGATGGGATCGGTGGAGGAGTTTTGTTCAATCGTGAGAATGTTAGCTGGGTTTAGTACCAAGCCTATCCCTACATTGCTGCCCGTACCGTAGTTTATCACTGTCGGCCCGCCTCGAATCCATAGTGTCTTGTAGCTGCTGGTGCCACGGTCGTATGCCGAGATGCTGGCCATGTCAGTCGCAGAGGAGTAACCCATCTCCAGGCCTTTTCCTGAGGTCGGATAGTACGTTCCTGTGCCGGGAAGTACTCTGATGCTACCCACTGCATCCAGCTTCGCACTTGGAGTCGTGGTCCCTATGCCCACCCTGCCCCCGGTTTCATATACCACTGAGTTGCCAAGAGTCGACGTGGCCGTAAACTTCGGGATATAGTTGGCCGAACCGGAGCCTCCTATGCCGGCGGCCGGTGCTTGCCATGTTCCGACCCCTGATGCGTCCGAGGTCAGTACGTAGCCGTTCGCTGCACCGGTGGGCATCTTGAAGCCGGTCATCTTTACGGTTCCATCTACTTCCAACCTCTCGGTAGGGTCGGTGACGAGGCCGATGCCAACGTTCTGGCCGGGTCCGCCATAGTTGATAATCGTCGGATTTCCCCTTAGCCAAAGGCGTTTGTAGGCCGATGTGCTGCGATCATAGGCCGCTAGAGTGCCGATGTCTGTACTCTCAGAGTAGCTGAGTTCCAAGCCCTTGCCCGTAGTGGGATAGTAGGTCCCGGTGCCCGGTAGAACGCGCATGCTGCCTACGGCCTCCAACTTCGCTGAAGGCGCGGTCGTGCCTATGCCGATTTTGCCTGCTGCACTCTCGAAAATACCCGAATTCCCGAGGGTGGTTGCACCGGTGAATTTGGAAAGATAGTTCGCAGTCCCACCGCCTCCAATACCCGCTGGCGGCGCCTGCCAGGTACCCACGCCGGAGGCGTCCGAAGTCAGCACCCGCCCGGCGGCTGCGCCGGTGGGCATCTTGAAGCCGGTCATTTGTGCAGTGCCGGCCACGTCCAGCTTCTGCGCGGGAGTGATCGTGCCGATGCCCACATAGCCAGTGGTTTTCTCCAGGTGCATGAGGGTGCTCGCCCCGCTGACGAGCTGAATGTCGTCACCGCTCTGGAGCTGCATCCCGCCTGTGGCGCTGCTGTTTCCCACCAGCACCGCATCAGAAGCATTGAGTTCCAGGATGCGGGGGAAGGCTGTACCTGCGGCGTTTCTCCAGCAGAGGTTAAGGTCGTTCTCCAAGTAGACATTTCCGCCAGCAACATGGAGTTTTGCGCCGGGATTGGTCAACCCAATGCCCACAGGGCCGTTGACCGTCAAACCATCCGGTCCGGCGATATTCACCGGGCCGGCGTCAGCGGTAATCGTGCGCCCGGCCCCCGGCCCGCCCTGGTCATAGGCCTGGTCGAGGGTGTTACCCGCAGTGCCGCCCGCAGCCGAAATGGTGAGTGTGTTGCCGGAAGGCGTGATGGTCACATTGTCTCCGGCGACCAGCGCCACGTCGTCTTTCAAGGAGTTGAGGCTCTTCACCACCTGGCCGGCCGCGATCTTCCCGCCTGTGACAGCGTTGTCCTGAATCATCCCTGTAGTTATGGCGTTGGCCTGCCCCTCGTTGACGTACTTGTCGCTCAACTTTGTCGTGCCTTCGTAGAGATCGGTTGCCACCCCTGAGCGGCCAAAGTCGTTTGCGGTACCCAGAAACTCTGCCGCGTGTTTACCGTCGACCATGTCCGCATCAATGGTGCGCACCGCGTTGGAAATCTTGGATTGCGCAATGCCAGCCTCTGGCGAGATGTGCAGGTCTGCGATTTGAGCGGGAGCAATTTTGGCGGCGGTGACCGCCTCGTTGGCAATCTTTGCCGCACTCACTCCACCGTCGGCAATGCCCAGGGTAACGTCACCGGAGGTGCCCCCTCCCTCCAGGCCTGCTCCCGGATTGACTGCCGTGATGTCCCCGCCGGCAGTGGCCGCCGCGATGGTGAGCGTGTCCGCGCTCGCGGTAATCGTGACATTGGCCCCGCCCGCCAAGACCACATCGTCTCGCAACCAGTTGATGCTCTTGACGACCTGCGAGTCGGCGATCTTGCCACTCGTCACCGCCCCATCTGCAAGCTTGGCCGAGCTGACCGCGCCTTCGGCAAGCTTTTCTGAGGTGACCGCACCGTTCTGAATCATGGGGGTGATAACGCCCCCAGTGGCAATCGCCAGGCTGACATCGCCCGAGGTCCCGCCCCCTTCCAGACCGGCTCCCGCAATAACGCCGGTAATGTCGCCGCCAGGGCCCCCTGCCGCGGCAATGGTCAGCGTCTTCCCGGCAGGGGTGATGGTGATGTTGGCACCTTCAGCGAGCGTCACGTCCTCGGTGAGACCGTTGATGCTTCTCACCACGACTCCATTGGCGATTTTGGTGGCGGTTACCGCGCTGTCTGCCACTGTCCGGGCGTTGAGGCTGTACGCAGAGGAAGTCACTTCAATGCGCGGAATTAACTCGGAGCCGCCGTTCACGGTCACCCCTAGCCAGTAGGGCCGATCGAATGGCAACGCGAGTGGATTCACCCTGCCAAGGATAGCGCTAAAGATCCCCTTGCTGACGGCGACCGACTGCGTCTCTGACCACAGCGGGGTGCCGTCATTAGCCACATCGTAGAGGGCAAAACTTAAGTTGTAGTTACCGTCGGCCACGGCGGCTCCGCTGGCATCGGTGAGCACACCCTGATAGCTAATGGTCTGTGGAACTTGTCCCCATGCTGTGCTCGCGACAAACCACACGAGCAGTGCCGCAAAGGAAAATGCGGATTTCATCCCAGAACCTCCATGATTTATTCACGCCCCTGCATGCATGGTACCGACGGTTGCCTCCCGGGGCCATGCTATTGGCTTGGACATGCTGCTCGGTCAATTTTCTGGTGCCGTAAGGCCTGCCAGGACGCAAGCTCGGGCGTCGGCGACACGTGAGACTCTCGGAGACGCAGACGCTGCGTCGCTGCTCACTTGATAAGTGCTGCCTTTCTCACCATTGGCGCAAAGCCTTCTCCTGACAGCCGGAGGAAGTAGACACCACTCGGCAAATCGCGCCCGAAATCGTCTCTCCCATCCCACACAGCGCTGTAGTAGCCTGGCTCGTGGCTATCTTGCACCAGCCGCCGCACCTCACGCCCCAGGGGATCGCTGACTATCAGCACGATGCGCGTTCGCCTGGCGAGTTCATAGCGAATAGTCGTCTCCATGTTGAACGGGTTCGGGTAGTTCTGGTGGAGCTGGAAAGCACGAGGCGCAGGGATATCAACCCGGATAGGCGCCGAATAGCTCATCGTTCCGTCTTGATGTAACTGCTTGAGGCGGTAGTACGTCACGCCAGAGGCGGCGGCGAAGTCGACGAACTCGTAGCTCGTTGCTTCTCGCCCGGATGGCTGAGCATTTACCCGACCGATTGTGACGAAAGTGACGTTGTCACGGCTCCGTTCAACCTCGTAGGCGAACGCGCCGTGCTCTGCGGCGGCGATCCAGTTCAGGCGCACTCGATTGTGCTCAAATTGTGCCTGAAAGGAGATCAGCTCAACGGGAAGGCTCACCCGACCCGGGATGAACAGTATCTCGGCGGCTCTTATGTCATAGAGGTTTGGTGTCGTCAGAAAGGTGCGCTCTGGTTCAGAATCAATCACCAGAGGGGACCATTGTTCTGCAGTTCCTATGCCGGAAATATGAAGCAAGGCTACTTCGGCGCTGTCGCCGGTGAAGCCTTGCGAGGGGTCTGCTGACCAGACTTGCACCAGGAGGTTCTTGCCATTGGGGAACGAAGCAGAAAAAGGCAAGGAAGTGTTCGAGCGCAGGAAAAAGTTTGCGGCGTTGCGCCCTACGCGCACGCTGTCGACTCTTATGGCCGTGGAGTCGTAGTTGATAACAAACTGAGCGAGGGCGATGACCGAATCGGTGGTCACAAGAATCGGCAGGGCTACCTTCGAGCCAGGCACGATGGTTGTGTCTGGCAAAATCACCTTCGCTTTAGTGGTCCACTGCGCGCCCACGTTTTCACTTTCAGTGGGAAGGGACGTTTCGGATGCCAGGGGGCTGATTCGCTCCAGGCCTGTGGGCGAGGAGGCCCAATTCTGGGTTACGTCCCCCAGAAGATTGGCCACAAACTCCTGTCGTGTGTCTGGCGGGCCCGAAACAAGAGCCGCATCAGGTTCGAAAACCCAGATGCCCGCGCGGCCGGTGCCAGTGGTGAAGAAGGCCAGGTACCGCAGCAATGCGATGGCGTCGGCTCCAGAGATGTTTCCGTCCCCCGTGAGGTCTCCGGCGCGCAGCTGGCACTGGTTCAAAGGGGGCGGCAAGAAAGCAAGATGTCGTAACAAGGCCAGTGCGTCGGCTCCAGATATGGCACCGCGCAGGTCGCCATGTTTCTGAACATTAAGAGAGTAGGTGCCCGCGAGCAGTGTCGGGATGAGGTAGTTGCCCGCATAGTCCGTGGTTGCCACGACCTGACCATCGAGCAGCACCTGCGCTTGTGGCACGGGCCTGGCGGAAGTACAGTAGGATACCTGCCCGGAAATGGCGTACTCATTCAGCACAGAAACGGAGCCGTGCCGGAAACGGATGTTTCCTGCGCCTATGTCCTTCAGGTTCGAGGTAGTCAGGAAGCAGTGGGAGGGCCTCGTGTCAAAGCGGAGCCAGGTCATCCATCCTGGTGCTCCCAGCACGGTGAACTGAAGAAGAACGACGCGCTTTTCTGAGCCAGAGAAGCATGCAGCGCCGCCGCCTGAAATCTGCACGAGCACGTTCTTGTTGAGCGGCCCATATCCCTCGGGCGCAAACGGCAAATTGTCATTGACCGAACTCACCGCAAATCCAGGAGCGTCGGCTCCCACTTGTGCGCCTACGAAGGCCACGCATGCAGAGTCGAAGTCGATTACGAATTGAGCCAATGCAATGGAGGAGTCCGTGGAAACAGTGACTGGGATGCCAATGGATGCCCCAGACTGAACAGAAGTGTCCGGCAAAAAGAGTACAGCACCCAAACCGCTCGGTGTGGCCTCGGCTGTATTGCCGTAGGCGCCCATATCAATGCGCCCGCCATTTGGCTCCGGTTCCAGGGAGTAGTCGTCACTCGGATCGCCGGCATCGATGCAAGGACTGGTGGGGAGCAGGTGATAATCATAGTCGGGATAGTGAGGAGCGACAAACAGCGGGTTTGTGCCATAAGGGAGATTTGTGCCGCCTTGGGAGCAATCTCTGTAGTAAGCACCCGGGACATGCTCCAAACCGCCGAAGCACGAGTACTCAACTTGACACTCCTCTGTTTTCCCTTTCACTGCCCAGCCGCAATTCCAGATGATGGTGTTGCGGATAGTGACTGGTCCATTAAGAATCTCAATTGCCGGCACAGAATAGTCCTCCCCGTAGTGTTCCCCAAAGGTGCAGTTGACAATCTCCACCGTTCCGTCAGCGACGACCCCTGCGTCGCCAGCATGGTCCAGTCCAATGCGTTCGAAGAGTATGTTGGTGAGCCGGATTGGAAGATGTTCGCCGCCGTGTACGCCGATCTGGCAGTGGGAGATTCTCCCTCTCCGCGCGTCGATTTCTGCATCAATACCCGAGGTGTTCAAACCGCGCCTGCAGTACTCTATCAGAAAGTTCTCGAGGCGCAAGCCAGCTTTCTTCCCGAGGTCAATAGCGCAATCGGCCCCGTGAAAGGCCATCCCTTGCACCGCGACCTTGGATTGCTCGCCAACCCTCAACGCGGCCCCCGCGTAGGTCTGAGGCCAGACGACGGTCCGGCTGGGGCCGGCCCCAACAAGCGTCACATCGCTGTCCCAGCCTACCTCGAGGTGCTCGCGGTAAGTGCCCGCGGCGACCCGCACAGTGTCGCCGAGGCCGGCGGCGTTGATCCCCTCCTGGACAGTGTTGAATGGGTGCTCAGCGGAACCATCCTCTATGCCGGAGACGTTGGCGCTGTCCACGAACCACGTGTGTCGGGCTAATGGGACCTGGAGATCGTGCCAGGCGACGTTGTGGGCTGGATCTGAGATCGCCAAGAGGACGGACGCCGGTCGGCTGCCATCCATGAGGGTGACCTCAAGGCTGAACTCGCCGAGTTCGTTAGGGCCGGTCAGAGCCACCGGCTGGAGCACGTTCTCGTATCTCCCCGGCCGCGCCGTGACATAGACACGACAGGCAGGAGCAAGGTCGTCACGCACCCTACCGCCGAGCCTGATCGTCCCTCCTGGCAGGATTTGGTCCGTGAGTCCGAAGAGTTCGGGCGGAAGCGTGTCGGGTGGTACCTCCTGGTATGGGGGAAAGGAGTAGTCGGCGCTGTCGCCATCGACCCACACGGGGCCATGGACTACGCCTGCACTGTCGATGACTGCCCGCTGGCAATGACCGTCGCCGGTGGCCCATAAGGTAGCAAGCACTTCGCCGTCACTTGAGCTGAGGATGTCCACGGTATCCTCGAACACGGTGACCACCGTGCTGGGGCCAGTCGAGTCCACCGAGACGCTAAAGGCCGTGCCTCTCACCCCCAAGACGCAAGTAGGCGTGTGGATCTCAAACTTGCTTGGCGGGCGGAGGAGCCTCTTCAATCTCTTGAAGAACCCCTCCCCTTTGTTCATTTTTCCACGCGTTTGGAGCTCACATGCTGCCGAGGCAGAGATCTCTAAGGTGAAGTCAGTGGAACTTGCCGTACGGACCTGGTAGCCATTGGAGAGATCGGCTTGTGCAGAGCCATTCGCCCCGGTTGCGATTCTGTCCTTGTGGTAGGCGGGCGTTCCGCTCATGGCTCCGAAACCGCTGAGCCACACCTGCCCCGTGATGGCGCGCAGCATTCCCAAGGGTGAAAAGAGCAGTTCTCTCGCTTGCAGCTGAGCGGTGACCTGAAAGGCCCCTCCATTGTCACAGTAGCCGTCGTCATTAACGGCAAGGAGCAGCCGCCGTGCCCCCTTTGGGATGGAGAGCTCGGCCGACGAGCCCACTTGAAAGGGTCTCCCAAGGGCTTCAAGTTTCTCACCGACAAACAGGCCTATCAGGCTGCCAAAACACCCAGAGGGAACCGGGAGACCCCGCGCTGCTTTGCTGCCGGGCACGCAGCTCCCTGGGCCATAGGTGACGCCCCCCGCCGCTCGGTAGGTGCCGCTGAGGATCATTCCGTCCGGATTGTGGGAGGCTTGCCCTGCAGCCACCACTGAGCCACTGGCGGATATCGCGACCATACAGGTGTCGAGACCACTGAGATTGAGACCCACGTCCACAGGTGCCCCACCCGGTCCGCAAAATAACCCACCATACCCGTAAGACCGGAAGGAGGCATCGCCGGGTACCGTTACGGTGCTTGTCACTTGTGCGCGAGAGGTGCTCACAATGAGGAGCACCCACGCGACGATGAAAAGTACGAGCACCGCGGAGACGGATAGGGAACCATGGCGGTGGTTCATCTTGTGCTCCTTCTTGCTAACCGGTTGTGTGTGCTTCCAGACTGATAAAACGGACAAACGCAGAAAATTTGCGCAAAAAGAAAAGGGCAGCGGGAGATCCGGCTGCCCTTTTCACTGCGCGAGTGTTCCCTATCGCTCGTCGCCGATCAAGACAAAGGGGGCCCAGTAGAAGGGGTGGGCATAGGCCTTGTCCCGCCGCAGTTCCGTCTGGGCCCTGTGGAGGGCATCGGCCTTGGTCACTCCTTGGGCTAGATGGCGGTAGAAAGCCTCCATCAGCCTCTGGGTGGAGCGATCGTCCACGTTCCAGAGGCTTACAAGCACGGAGGATGCCCCGGCGTAGAGAAAGGCGCTTGTCAAGCCACGGACCCCTTCGCCGCGGAACAGTCGGCCGCGCGCCGTCTGGCACGCCGAGAGAACCACCAGCTCTGCGTCAAGCCGCAAGTCAAAGACCTCGCTCATGCGCAGGTGGCCGTCCTCGCCGGCCTCCTTGTCCGGCGCAAGCAGCAGACCCGAGCGGCAAAGCACCGTTTCGTCCAGCACGGAATGGGTAGCAAAGTGAACGAATCGTGCATGGCGGACTTGCTGGCCTTTGGCAAAGCTCTCGTTAGCATCGTGCCCCACTCTCGCCAAAGCCGTGTGCTGCGGGAAAAGTCTGGCAACCCGTTTCACCTCGTGACGCGCGTGCTTGAGCCTCTTGAGGTTGAACGAGGAGGCAGACTCCCAGGTCTGGCGCGGGAGCTCCGGGTCCCCCAAAGCGACAATCTGGTATTGCCAGCTGCCAGGGCGCTCGTCGTACCATTGGCGCAGCATGTGCCGGGCTGAAGCGGAGGGAGCATAGGAGATGGCACAGTCATTGGCAAGAAAGTAGTCCGGCGTCTGAATCAGCAGTGCGCCAAAGGGAAGGTAGTTGAGTACCCCGTCCGGCGCAATGATGAGGTGCCTCTCTCGCAGCATTTCGCGCGGGAGCTGTCCGAAAAGCTCGCAGAAGAGGTGGTGCCCTGCCTCTGCCCAACTCGCAATAGGAGGCGTTGCCGATAGCAGGTCGACGTAAAACGCCGCGTGCCGCTCGATGTCACCGCGGGAAGGCAGTGCGTACATCAATACTGTATCGCGCGTGACTGCCCAAAGGTAGGAACGTTGGTCGCCGAGGAAGAATTGGAGAAAGACCGCACGCTCGGGCAGGTCCCCCTGGAGGGCGTCCATGGGTAATGGTTCAGGATACAGGAGTTGGGCGTAGCGGGGATTCTCATGCGCGAGCTCACTGCGCAGATTACCCAGTCCGGCAATCGTTTGGGAAAGTTCCTGTGCGGCGCTGCGTTTGTGGCCCTCGGAAAGGTCCTTTCTGGAAAGACGCTCCTCCAATTCTGCAAGGCGTTCCAGCAATTGGTGCTGACGGGCTGTCAGGCCGGAGGATACCTCGTCGTGCGCGTGCACTTTGCCTTCGGCCAGAAGTTGCAAGAAGGCACGAGCTTTTGCCCGCTCCGCATACCGGAAGGCCTCTCGCTGATAGCCCTTGTGTGGGTAGCGCTGGTGAAGCTCCCATAGGACCGCCATAACCTGTTCATAAACCCACATTCTGCTCGCCACAAAACGAGCTTTGAATTCATCATCGATGAGGTGCGGCGTCACCTCCTCGGTTTCTTTGACCAACCGCTCGAGGTGCGCAAGGCGCGTGCTAATAGAGGTGTGTGTCCGAGTGCCAAGACGTGGTTCCTCCGCGCAGACCACCTGTTCGGGCAGTGCCACCTCCGAGGAGTATAGCTGGCCCGCTGGCACCACCGCCACGTAGTCATAGTCGGCGTAAGAGCCGGAAGGCGTGAACCAGGCCGAACCGCTTATCGATATCCACTGTTCCCTTGTCAGCTCCGAAGCCATGGTGAAGACCAGAGCGGTAGCGTAGGAGCTCCCGTCGGCGCTCCATTGCACGGTCAGTGTCCTATCTTCTCGCACCACCCGATAGTAGTAGGTAAAAACCTCCCTGTCCCAGCGATCCTCCGCGTGCAATATGGAGGCCTGAAGGGACTGCTCAGCGCCGGAAATGGTCACCGTGTGGACGTCGAACTGCGGCTCAATGTCGCGGCTGCGTAGGAAGCGCAACAAGAGACCAGGGTGGTCTGGCGACCCAAAGCGGATGTCAGTGTAGAACTCGCGCATGTTCGCCAGGGGTAAGAAGTAGGTGACCTTGATCAAACAACCCCAGGAAGTGCCGTGAATGCGGCGCCGGAGTGAAAGAGAAGGGTAGTACCAATAGCCAGCGAAAGAAGGTTGGGGTGAATCCATCACCATGGCGCCCAGCCGAAAACGGAGATGTCCTGGGTGCTCAGTCAGGGAGAACTGTGACGGCACATGGTAGGACCACGGTGACCCTGTCCATCGGATGACATGCCAGGCAGGCCCCAATCGCCGCCCAGCAAAGTCCTCCACGAATCCCTGCTCTATGCCCTGGCTCCAGCCGAGAGCCGTGAGCAGCAACAGGAGCGATGCAGGCCCGCATCGCCACATGGGTGCCCCTCAGCCAACTACTTCGACGTTATGCCAAAACAACCGAGCCCGGAAGAAACGGCAGAACCGTCCTCAAGGTGTGCCTCCACGGTCCAGAAATACGTCGCGCCGACCCGAAACTCCACCATCCCAGGAGGTGGCACCGCCTCCGCACGCGTGCTCAGCACGGTCCATGTGGTGTCGCCTATTGCGTCCAAGACCACGACTCGATACTCTCGCGCTTTCGATATCGCTTGCCATCGAAAGCGGAGCTCTTCTGGCTGCACCCATGCGGTGGACCGTGGCGCATAAAGCTTCAATTGTCCACTTGCCACTTGTCCGCGGCGTGCAATCTGCTTGGGCGACAGGGGGCCGAGCACGCTGGTCAATGCGACTAGCGCGATCAGGGTTGCCGCAGCTCCAGCCCATCGCCACCCGACCGGCACGTTCGTGAATGCTCCACGCCAGCCCGCGAGGAGGTGTCGTAGTCGTTGACCAAACTTGGGGCGCACCATCGCCTGTGCTTTCCGAAGCGCCCAGACAGGCACCTCTTCCGGTTCGCCGCTCGCCGGCGCGTGGAGCAATCGGTACGAATCGAGCACCGCATGCAGGCAGCGCCGGCACGAAAGCAAGTGCTCTTCCACGGCGTGGCGTTGGGACTCGCTTTCGCCCTCCAAGTAGGAGGCGACTTCGGCCTCTTTCAAACAAGTTCGGCCGGCCTGCAGAAACTCTCTCCGGTCGCTTCTTGACCATTGTGTGGCGATCGCATTCAGAAGAAGGTAGAGCTCTCGACATCGACCACACCGTTGAAGGTGCTCTGCGGCCTCGGTTGCCAAGGCTTTGCTCCCACCCAGCTCCTGCAACTCCAGGAGCTGATGTATCGTCAAGTGAGGCATGGGCTGTTACCTTCCTCTGTTAGCCAACTAACCGCTTTGCAAATGTATTGAACGGACAGAACCAAAGAATTAGGGTGGCGTTTCTTGTGTCAGAGCAGCAAAGTCATCAGATTTCCACCCCTCCTTGCGCAGTCGTACGCGCAGATGGTGTACGGCTTGCCTAATCCCTTGGTAAACAACCCGTACATGCGGATACCGGAGGAGCCCAGCAATCTCGGCTGGCGAGAGCCCCTCGTCGAACCGCAGGCGGAGGAGCAATTTTTCCTGCGGAGGGAGTTCCTCAATCAGGCGGTGTAACACCGCGCGCAGCTGCTCTCTGTCCGCCTGAGCGTCGGGGGGAGGCTGTCCGTCAGTTAGCTCCACACCCGCCCGTTCTTCTTCGCCCACGCCACTTTCGGCTGGCAGCATGGGGGCGCCTCGTTGGGATGCCTGTAGAACTTCCCACACTCTGCTCCCGCCAAGCGCCTCTCGGATTTGACCTATGGCAGCCCGTACTTCGTCAAAGCGCACAGTGGGTGCGTGGCGTTGCCGAATGAGCTCGAAGGCCTCTGCCGGAGCGTACCCGAGCTGAAAGCAGTACCTGAAGACCCACTGCGCCGGCGGAGGAAGCGCGGCCACCGCCTTGCTGAGGCGCTTCCGCCCCCTCTTGTGCCGGAACCAATCGATGACCAAATTGCGGACCACCGGGACGAGCCAGGTGGTGAACTTGCAGGGAACGTCGGGGTCCTTTCTGAACCCCTTGAGGCGTTTCAGGCGGTTGGCAGCCAGCCCTTGACACACAAAAAGGAACGCATCCATCTTGTCGTCATAGTCGGTGACAAAGTGACCGACAATCCGCAGGACAAACCGCGAGTAGGTGGTGACGAAGAACTGCCACGCCTGGCAATCATCTTCGTCGAGGAGGCGGAGGAAGAGTTCCTCGCTCATTGCGCAGGTCTCGGAGCTGGGAAAGGTGCCGGCGTCTGTCGAGCGGAGCACTCGAGAGAGGTCAGACTTTGGCGCATGCGCGACAGGATAATGGGCGCACTGGGCAGACCGGGAACGATGAGTCGCGGATGCTCAGGGTCACCTCTTGGGAGAATCGGTGTCCTTCCCTCACCCGTGGTGACGCCGCTACAAAAATGTGCGAAAATTTCTCCTCTGTGTCAAGAAGAATTTACGGCGGTGGGGCAAAGCGGCACCAGGCGCCACGCGGGCGCCTGGTGCCAAATTCTCTCTTCGTGTTCCCGGCTACTTGAGGAGCGCGGCCTTGCGGAGAGCAGTGAACGTGCCCGCTTCGAGTCTATAGAAGTACACACCACTGGGGAGGGTGCTGGCATCTACCGTGACCGTGTGGTGGC